>JAFCZZ010000120.1 GCA_019314085.1 Deltaproteobacteria bacterium
GCTCATCATGATGTCTAAGAAGACGGGGATCCCTATATTCCTGATAGGTCATGTGACAAAGGAGGGGGCGATAGCGGGACCAAAAATATTAGAGCATATGGTGGATACGGTCCTGTACTTTGAGGGAGACTCGGGACATGCATTCCGAATTATACGCAATGTGAAAAACAGATATGGCCCCACCAATGAAATCGGCGTCTTTGAAATGGGAGAGCATGGTCTTGCCGAGATATCGAACCCATCGGCCCTGTTCCTGTCGGAACGGCCGAAAGGCGCGGCCGGGTCGGTGGTTGTGCCCAGCATGGAAGGGACACGACCTATGCTGGTTGAGATCCAGGCCCTGGTCAGCGAGAACAACTTCGGCATCCCCAGAAGGACGACCATCGGGGTGGACCACAACCGGGTGTCGCTCCTTGCGGCCGTTATGGAGAAGGTATGCGGGCTTCACCTGGGGAATCACGATATCTTTATCAATGTCGCCGGCGGTGTAAAGCTGGACGAGCCGGCGGTGGATCTCGGGATCATCTCATCCCTGATGTCCAGTTTTCTGAACAGGCCAATCGACGCGGGCACCGTTGTCTGCGGTGAGGTAGGTCTGACGGGAGAGGTGCGCAACGTCGGCCGAACAGATGAAAGGATCAAAGAGGCGTCGAGAATGGGATTTAACCGCTGCATCCTGCCCGGGGCCTCCTCCAGCAAAACGGTGGCGGACACACAGATGACCCGGGTTACCATCGGCACTATAAAGGAGCTGTCGGAGCATCTCTTTGTGTAAAAAGCCTCCGACATAACACCCTTGCAATGTTTAGGGCCCTTATACCAATAACAAATCACGGCCCTGCCCATAAAATTTCTTGACAACCATTTTAATACAGTATAAGAAACGAAATTTTGGTCAGCTCAAAGTGTCTTTGGGCCCATAGCTCAGCTGGAAGAGCCACCGGCTCATAACCGGTAGGTCCCTGGTTCGAACCCAGGTGGGCCCACCATTTAAAGTAAGGATATGTGGATTTTAAAAAAATACAGATGTCAACGGAAGCAATTACATGCGATTTTTTACTGAGAAGTGCACCGAGATTTTGGTGCACTTTTTTTTGTACATCGGTCGGAAAGGGGGAGATTGTTGAAAGAGCAGATACTTTTATTGATTGAACTTCAGAATATAACGTTTGAAATGGATAAGCTAACGGCAGGACGGGTGGATTTGCCGCAGGGAATGAACAGGATTAGCGAGGAATTGGAGGATATTGAAAGGGAGCTGAAGGAGGACGAACAGCGGGTGGAGACGCTGAAGGCCGACCACAAGGCAAAGGAAACCGCCCTGAAAAATAATATCGAACAGATGAAAAAGGCAAAGAGCCGTCTGCTTGAGGTCAAGACCAATAAAGAATATGAAGCGATATTGAAAGAGATAGACACCCTGCATGAGAAAAACAGCGTCATTGAGGACGAAATAATCCATGTGCTTGAGGAGACCGACAGGGTCGGCGCAATATTGAAGGCAAAGGAAAGCGAAACAGCCGGGCGCCATTCCAAAGGTGAAAGCGAGATGCGGAAGATGGAAAAGGAACTGAATTCCATCGACTCTGAACTGGAGAAGATACTGAAACGAAGAGACGCGGTAAGAAACACAACAAAAGCGAGCGTTCTCAAAAAATTTGATATTATAAAAGACCGAAAGAGCGGACACACCGTTGTGCCCGTGTGGAAGGCGGTCTGTTCCGGATGTCACATGAACATTCCTCCACAAATGTATAACGAATTGCAAAGAAATGATAGACTGATGCTGTGTCCCCATTGTGAGAGGATCATTTACTGGGAAGACAGGAACACCGATGCCTGAGGAAAAAGCGATTCGGCTGTATACCGACGGGGCGTGTCGTGGTAATCCGGGGAATGGCGGGGCCGGAGCCGTCCTGTTCGATGAACAGGGGGGCGTGGTGGCAACGGCAAAAAAATTCCTGGGTACCTGCACAAATAATGAGGCCGAATACGCCGCCCTTATACTGGGGCTGCAAGAGGCCTGTTCGAGTGGACACAAAACTATCCAGGTCTTCCTTGATTCGGAGCTCCTCGTGCGGCAGATCAATGGTGTCTACCGTGTAAAGAACACCCGGCTGAAGGAACTGATGAAAGAGGTACAACGGCACCTTTCGATGTTCGATGGATACACCGTTAAACATGTACCCCGGAGTGAGAATGCCGTGGCCGACCGGCTCGCAAATGAGGCCATTGATGATGAGTTGGACATGGGTTAAAAGTATGGTATATATGGTTTGTCAGAGCAGATCGGATGATCGCGGGTCCGCACCAGCGGGCTGGAGGAAAGTCCGAGCTCCACAGGGCAGGATGGTCGCTAACGGCGACTGGGGGCGACCCTAAGGAAAGTGCCACAGAAAATATACCGCCCCGATCTTTTTCGGGGTAAGGGTGAAAAGGCGAGGTAAGAGCTCACCAGTTTCCCGGGTGACCGGGAAAGCTTGGTAAACCCCATCCGGAGCAAGACCAAATAGGGAAACGTTGAGGACGGCCCGTCCGAAGTTTCCGGGTAGGTTGCTTGAGGCAGCAGGCAACTGCTGTCCCAGATGAATGATCATCGCTCTTCCGGGGTAACCGGGAAGAGAGACAGAACTCGGCTTACAGATCTACTCTGACGCACATTAAAAAAGGATATGCGGCCACACGGTCACATATCCTTTTTCTTTTTCTATGGTTTCGCGGCGCGGTTATTTCCCCAGCGCCTTTTCTGTTTTCAGGACGTTCAGTGTTGTTTCGATAACGGTATCGGAAATGAGAGAAATGCTGTTGATACCGCACTCGACGAGAAACTCCGCAAACTCGGGGTAATCACTCGGGGCCTGTCCACAGATGCCGATCTTCTTTCCCATCTTGTTTGCCTTGCCGATTGCTTCCCGGATGAGAGTAGTGACCGCCTGATTTCGCTCATCGAAGATATGGGCTATCAGGGAGGAATCCCTGTCGAGCCCCAGAGTGAGCTGGGTCAGGTCGTTTGAACCGATGGAAAATCCGTCGAAGATCTTGCCGAATTCCTCTATCAGGATGACGTTACTGGGAATCTCGACCATCATGTACAGTTCAAGACCTTCTTCCCCTTGGACAAGGCCGTTTTGCTTCATAACATCAACAACCTTTTTGGCCTCATCTACGGTTCGGCAGAAGGGGATCATCAGCTTCACGTTGGAGAGCCCCATCTCGTTGCGTACTTTGAGCATCGCCTCGCACTCGAGGTTAAACCCGGCCCTGTAACGGTCGTCATAATAGCGCGACGCACCCCGGAATCCTATCATGGGATTTTCCTCTTCGACTTCGAAGAGCGGGCCACCGATCAGGTTGGCGTATTCATTGCTCTTAAAATCGCTCATCCTGACGATGACGTCATTGGGATAGAAGGCGGCGCCTATCTTCGCCACTCCCTGCGCCAACTTGTCCACGAAGAAATCGGTCTTGTTTTCGTACCCCAGAGTGAGGGCCTCTATGGCCTTTTTGGTCTTTTTGTCCTTAAGCGTTTCAAACTGTATCAGGGCCATCGGGTGTATCTGTATAAAATTACTTATGATAAATTCCAGCCGCGCCAGCCCCACACCGTCATTGGGGATGGATGCCACGTCAAAGGCGATCTCGGGATTGCCGACATTCATCATGATATTGGTTTTGGGGCGCTCCAGGCTTTCCAGGTTGACCTTCTTGACATCGTACTTCAAAATACCTTCATAGACATTGCCGACTTGCCCTTCGGCACATGATGCCGTTACCTCGCTGACTCCCTTCAGCTTCTCGGTCCCGTCCCCCGTGCCCACGATACAGGGAACACCCAGTTCTCTACTGATAATGGCGGCGTGGCAGGTCCTTCCGCCCTTGTTCGTTATGATAGCGGTGGCGATCTTCATGATGGGTTCCCAGTCGGGGTCGGTCATATCGGTAATGAGGACCTCTCCCTTCTTGAAATCTCTTATGTCCCTGGCATTTTCTATGATATGCGCCGGCCCGGCACCGATCTTCGATCCGACCGCCGTTCCTGTAACGAGGACCTTTCCCGTCTCAGCAAGCTTATAACTCTCCAGGACATTGACATCCCTCTGGGACTGAACGGTTTCGGGCCTGGCCTGGAGTATGAAGAGCTCTCCGGTATTTCCGTCCTTGCCCCACTCGATATCCATGGGTTTGAAGTATCCGGCCTTTTTAGAGTAGTGATCTTCTATGATGGCGGTCCACCGTGCAAGCGTCAGGATCTCTTCTTCTTCGATACAGAATCGTTTCCTATCATCTTCTTCGACCGGGACGATCTCGACGGGCTCCTCCTTCCCCGATGCATAGATCATCTTAACCTCTTTTGTCCCCAGCTTCTTCTGGAGGATCGGCTTGAATCCTGTTTTAAGGGTCGGTTTGAAGACATAAAATTCATCGGGGTTGACCGTCCCCTGGACGACCATCTCACCCAGACCGTACGCACCGGTGAGCAGAACGGCCTCTCTGAACCCCGATTCCGTGTCGATGGAAAAGATAACGCCGGAGGCCGCGAGATCGGACCGCACCATCTTCTGGACGCCAATGGAAAGAGCGACCGACATATGATCAAAATCCTTGTCTTCCCGATATGAAATGGCTCGGTTGGTAAAGAGAGAGGCGAAGCACCGCTTGCACGCATCGACCAGGGCATCTGTACCCCTGATGTTCAGGTATGTCTCCTGCTGTCCGGCGAAGCTCGCGTCGGGCAGGTCTTCCGCCGTCGCGGAAGATCGCACGGCCACGTCGGTATTCTCTCCATACTCCTCGCAGAGTTTTGTGTAGGCATCGAGAATTGCCTGGTTGAGATCATCGGGAAGAGGGGCATTGTAGATAAGAGATCGTATTTTCTCCCCCTTTTCACTCAGGTTGTGCATATCGTGCGTATCCAGATCGGAAAGTATATGCTCAATCTCGTCGTATATCCCGGCAGATTCCAGCAGATATCGGTACGCATCGGCGGTCACGGCAAAGCCATCCGGAATATTGACCCCTTTGCCCGTAAGTTCTTGTATCATTTCACCCAGAGACGCGTTTTTGCCCCCAACCTGCGGGATATCATCCAACTCTATTTCATTAAACCAGAGCACAAGCTTCTTGGTTTCCATGGCACTCCTCCTCACAAAGAACATTAGATTTTCATAACCAGTTTTTCTAACAATTCCCTCTTTTGAAGTCAATCCCAAAGTGCGCCACGGAAGAACAAACTTCCGAGCACAATGCAACTAATTAGGAAAAGTGGGTCGCAATCTCTGCCCTTACGCCTTCTGGCCGAATCTGCTTTTCATAATCTGCTCCGCCCTTTCCATGTCATCAACGGTGTTGATCCCCATGGCCTCGGACGGATCGCGTAGTATGAATGACCCTGTCATGAGCCCTTCTCTGTGGGCGATCTCAAAGATATCGGTGACGTAGTACTCCCTTTGGGCGTTTGTGTCGCCTATCTTTTGGACGGCATCAAAAAGAAATTCCTTCTGGGCGCAGTATATGCCTGTGTTGATCTCTCTGACCTTCCTTTCTTCCACGCTGGTGTCACGTGCCTCGACGATCTTGAGGACATCAC
>JAFCZZ010000008.1 GCA_019314085.1 Deltaproteobacteria bacterium
TACAGGGATCAAAATCCCCGTCCTGCGCCGCCTCCCCCACTCATGCCACCTCCGAAACCTCCGAAGCCGCCACTGAAACCACCGAAACCGCCTCCGCCTCCTCTGCCGCCCATCAAAAGCATAAGAAGTATGAAGGGAAGCATCCTCCTGCCCTGCCGGGTGCCCAGGAGCAGGGACATGACAATGAAGAGCATAATAAGGGAGAAGACGCTGCTGCCCTTTTTCTGTCGTGATGTCGGCTGTCGGCGCGTCTGCGGGGCCCCGGTCAGGGACACGCCCGCGTCCTTCGCTATGATCGATGATACGGCAACCATCGCGCTTGACAGGCCCTTGTCGTAATCACCCTTTCCGAGAGAGGGGATCACGTGCCGGTCCAGAATATCTCCCACGAGACCGTCCGGGAGTATCCCCTCGACGCCGTATCCCGTCTCAATCCTGATCCGTCTCTCCTGCACCGCAAGGAATATCAGGACCCCCTTGTCCTCCCCCTTTGCGCCGATACCCCACGCCTCATACAGCCGGTTCGCGTAATCGGCGGGATCATCCCCACCAATCTCCTTCATGGTGACCACCACAACCGACGTTCTCGTTTTTTCAAGGACCTCCTGTGCAAGAGACTCCATGGATCGCTCGTACCGCGGTGAGATGACGCCCGCAAAATCGTTGACGGCGCCCACGTGTTTCGGAAAATCGTCACTCCCATACACACACGTGGCAATCAGACACGCCGTCATCACCGCGATGAGCGAGGTACCTGTCCTTGTCTTCAAATCAGAGTCTCCCTCCGTTGGAACTGTGAATCGTTTCTTTGTGCCATACTTGGGGATAACAAAGCAACCCTTTTCCACACACCGGGAGGCCGCAGTTTTGGGCTTGACATGAACGGTAAAGTGCTATAGGGAGGTTGTTTCAAAACTTCATAAGGGAGGAGATATCTTTGGCAAATCACAAGTCCGCGGAAAAAAGGGCTCGGCAAAACGAAAAGAGACGGATGAGAAACGCCTCCGCGAGGTCTCGCGTCAAGACGGCCGTCAAGGCGACACTCACGTCCGTTGAGGGAAAAGACGCAGGGAAGTCACGCGAGGTTCTGCTTGACACAACGAAGACAATAGCCAAGGCGGCCGCCAAGGGAATATTCCATAAGAAGACAGCCGCCCGTAAGATATCCAGGCTGACAAAGAAGGTAAACGCTCTGGGATAATATCAGAATCCCGACATGATGTTCCGGTAGGCCTTGTCGGCCATATCAATCGACAGTTTTTTGAGGGCAGTTTCTTTGCTTCTAGCGGTTGTGGTGGTATTTGCCGCGACAACGAAGGCCTCTTTCCCCGAGAGGCCTAAGTTCATCCAGATGACTTTGCCGTTGTCGGTTCGCTTAAATGCCACCTCCAGGGTCATTGTAACGTCATCCTCTTTGGTCAGATCACTGCTGCTGTAGGAAAGGTGAGCGGTGGTAATGCCCAGTATTCTCCCCGTCAGGGTTGCATCCGCCTCACCCTTGCTTGCCACCGCCTCGAATCTGCTCCCCCTCCTGAAACGGCTGAAGAATGCGTTTCTTATATAGTTTTCAACATGCGCCTCGCCCGTGTTGTTGGAAAACGTCCCGATGTAAACCTTCTGTATGGCGGCATCGATATTCTCACCGCCCGGCGAAAAATGATACCCGCATCCCATGCAGAAGAGTACCAGCACAACCGGTATGATCCATGTTCTTTTCATGAGGAATCCTTTCTTTTACCTGTCACGGAAATACCACGCACGGGCCTTTATTACTACGTAACAACAATATTGACCAGTTTTTTCGGGACGTAGATCTCCTTGATCACCTGCTTGTCCACGATAAACTGTTTGATCTTCCCATCGCTTAAGGCGAGTTTCTTGATCGTCTCGTCGGACTCGGATGCGGCAACCTGCACTCGACTCCGCACCTTTCCGTTGACCTGAACGACGATCGTTATCTCTTCCTCCGCGGCAACCGACTCGTCAAACGACGGCCAGGGGGTCTCTGAGAGCCGCTTTTCTCCACCGATCATATCCCACAGTTCTTCCGTTATGTGCGGCACGATCGGTGACAGAAGAATGATGATGTCCTCCACCGTTTCGCGTATCACGGAGAGGGACTTCGTATCCCCCGGCTCCGGGCGCCTCGTCTGGTAGAGGGTGTTCACCAGTTCCATCACCGCGCTGATCGCCGTGTTGAAGTGGAACCGATCCTCGATATCGGTCGTCACCTTCTTGATGGTCTGGTGGGCCTTCTTTCTCAGGGTCTTCAGATCGCCGTCAAGCTCCTCCCCGCCTCCGAAGGGTGCCACATCTCGTATATCATCGAGATAATCGACGACGATGCGCCACACCCTGCTGAGAAAGCGGAAGGAGCCGTCAACCCCCTGATCGCTCCATTCCAGGTCCCTCTCGGGGGGCGCGGCGAAGAGACAGAATATCCGCGCCGTGTCCGCGCCGTACTCATCGATAATATAATTGGGATCAACCACATTCTTCAGAGACTTTGACATTTTTTCGGTCTTCCCTATCGTTACCTCACAGTCACAGTGCACGCACCTTCCGTTCTTCACCTCTTCGGGCAGCAGGTAGGCATGCTCCCGGCACCGCATCGTCTCCTTGCAGACCATCCCCTGGGTCAGCAGGTTGGAGAAGGGCTCGTCCACACCGACCACTCCGAAATCCCTGAGCATCTTCGTGTAGAACCGCGCGTACAGGAGATGGAGGATCGCGTGTTCGATACCTCCGATATACTGATCGACGGGCATCCAGTAATCCACCTTTGCCCGGTCGAGCCCCGGACTATCGGCACAATCCGCCGAGCAGAAGCGATGGAAGTACCATGAGGACTCGACAAAGGTGTCCATCGTGTCCGTTTCCCTCTTCGCCGCTCCCCCGCAGTTCGGGCAGGTAACATCTGCGAATGAGGCTATCTTCTCGAGTGGAGACTCCCCTTCACCCGTCAAGGCCACGTCCTTCGGCAGGACAACGGGAAGGTCCTCTTCGGGAACGGGGACGACCCCGCATTTTTCGCAGTTGATCACCGGGATGGGCGCCCCCCAGTAACGCTGCCGGGATATGCCCCAGTCCCTCAGGCGATACTCGATGGTCTTTTTCCCCCTGTCTATCGACTCCAGGTATTCTGCGATGTCCTCGAGGGCCTGTAGGTTCTTCATCCCGTCAAACTTTCCGGAATTGACAAGGATTCCCTCATCCACATAGGCCTCGGTCATGGTCTCGGCATCCAGCAGATCATCGGGATTCTGGATCACCACGATCTTCTCAAGTCCGTACTTTTCGGCGAATTCAAAGTCACGCTGATCGTGCGTGGGAACGGCCATGACACAACCCGTCCCGTAGTCCGCCAGGACAAAGTTCGCGGCATAGATCGGCATCTTCCTGTTCGTCGCCGGGTTGAGGCAGTAGGCATCCAGGAAGACACCCTCCTTTTCATAGTAATCGGAGGTCCGCATCATCTTGTCCTGTTTCTTGACGCGCTCGACAAAGGCCCTGGCATCTTTCTCCACCGATTTTCCCTGTGCAAGCTCCATCACCAGCGGGTGCTCCGCCGCTATGAGCATGAAGGTGGCACCGAATATCGTATCCTGACGGGTGGTAAAGACCTTGATGACATCATCGGAGTCGGCCATGGGGAAGACGAGTTCACATCCGTGGCTCTTGCCGATCCAGTTTCGCTGCATCGTGAGGACCCTTTCGGGCCATCCGGTCAACTTGTCGCAGGAATCCAGGAGTTCCTCGACATAGGAGGTAATACGGAAGAACCACTGGTCGAAATACTGTTCCGTAACCTCGCTACCGCACCGCCAGCACAGACCCGCCTCCACCTGTTCGTTCGCCAGGACGGTTTTACAGGTGGGGCACCAGTTGACGGCTCCCCCCTTCTTATAGGCGAGACCCTTTTCGTACATCCAGAGGAAGAAGAGCTGCTCCCACCGATAGTACTCCGGTTCACAGGTGGAAATCTCCCGGTCCCAGTCGTAGCTGAACCCCATCCTCTTGAGCTGCACCTTCATGGAGTCAATATTCTCGTTTGTCCACTTCGCGGGGGGTATCCCGTGCTCAATGGCGGCATTCTCCGCGGGCATACCGAAGGAATCCCATCCGATGGGATGCAGCACGTTATATCCGCACATCTTCTTGTACCGTGCAACCACATCGCCGATCGTATAGTTTCTCACATGCCCCATATGGATTCTTCCGGAGGGGTAGGGAAACATCTCCAGGAGATAATATTTTTTCTTCGCGGCGTCTTCGCTCACCGCAAACGTCTTTTCATTCCCCCAGCAGTTCTGCCATTTTTCCTCTATTGTTGAGGGGTTGTACTTTCTCTTCATGCCATTCTCCCTTAATTAATGTGGAAGGAATCTCTAACACGTCTCAGGCATTCTTTCAATCCCATTTTTCCAAGTATTCACGTCCCTTCCTTGACATATAGGGAGGTGATAAATATATTACTTTTGATGGCGGAAACAGCGGGGGCAACGTGGAAGATATTGAAGACATAATCATACGATCATTTCGGGAAAGCAGTCGTGTAAAAGAGGTTTTCGTGAATGAAAATCTCTCCCGGCTGGTCAAGGCGGTCGATCTCATCACACAGGCCCTGAACGGAGACAATAAGGTCCTCATCTTCGGAAACGGAGGGAGCGCCGCGGATGCCCAACACATTGCAGCGGAATTCGTCAACCGGTTTCTCATCGAACGTCCGCCCCTCCCGGCAATCGCTTTGAGCACGGATACATCCGTGATAACGAGCATCGCCAATGACTATGACTTTTCGGAGATCTTCTCCAAACAGATACGGGCCATCGGACGCGAAGGGGACGTGGCGTGGGGGATCAGCACCAGCGGTGCTTCACCCAATGTATTGAAGGCCTTTCATGCCGCGGCCAAGCTGGGAATGACCACCCTTGCGTTCACGGGAAAGGACGGGGGGGAAATAGCAGGGGCAGTGGACCTCTGTCTCAATGTTTCCTCCAACAGTACGCCCCGTATCCAGGAGGCGCACATTACGGCAGGACATGTCGTCTGTGAGATGGTGGACTACCGACTGTTCAAAAAACCGGGAAATAACTCCTGAAGAATAAAGGATACGCATAGCATCATGGTAGAAGAGTTTGGTGAAGACAGGAGACATGAGGAAGAGCCGCAGGGCAGCGGGAAGCGGGATACCGTCCACGCAAGACCGACCTCAAAGAAGGAACTGATCGCACGGCTGGAAGAGGTCGAACGGGAGTCCGATGAAAATCACGATAGATACCTGCGCGCCGTCGCCGAACTAGAAAATTACAAAAAACGGGCGGCACGGGACCGCCAGGACTTCATAAAATATGCAAACGAAACCCTGCTGAGGGATATCCTGCCGATGGTGGACAGCATGGAGAGAGCCCTGGAGCAGGCGGCCACATCGGGAGATTTCGAGGCGTTTGTAGACGGCCTCAAGCTGATACACGACACCGCTATCTCCATACTCGGCAAGCATGGCGCCACAAAGATAGATGCCGTGGGCAACGTATTCGATCCCAACTTTCACGAGGCGCTCATGCAGGTGGAGGGCAAAAAAGAACAGGACAACACGGTTGCGGAAGAATTTGAAACGGGATACCTGTTGAACGGGAGGTTGCTCCGGCCGTCCAAGGTATCCATCTCAAAACATATAGATAAATAGAATACTATATAATTAGGAGGTCTCATTACAATGGGTAAAATTATAGGAATTGACTTAGGGACAACAAACTCGTGTGTCGCCATCATGGAAGGGAGCGACCCGGTCGTCATAGCAAATCAGGAGGGGAACAGGACCACACCGTCGGTGATCGCCTTCACGGAAAGCGGCGAACGGCTGGTCGGGCAGGCCGCCAAGCGGCAGGCGGTTACCAACCCGGAAAACACCGTTTACGCGGTCAAGAGACTGATAGGGAGGAAGCACTCGTCAAAGGAGGTCCAGTACGATACCACCATCAGCCCCTTCAAGATCACAAAGGCGAAGAACGGCGACGCCCAGATAACGGTCAGGGGAAAGGACTACAGCACACCGGAGATCTCTTCGATGGTACTGGCAAAAATGAAGCAGACCGCTGAGGACTACCTGGGAGAGAAGGTGACCGACGCGGTGATCACGGTACCCGCCTATTTCAATGATTCACAGAGACAGGCGACGAAGGATGCCGGAAAGGTTTCGGGCCTGAACGTCCTTCGCATCATAAACGAACCGACTGCGGCGGCCCTTGCCTACGGTCTCGACAAGAAGGGGGACGAGAAGATCGCGGTCTTCGATCTGGGCGGGGGGACCTTCGATATCTCCGTTCTGGAACGGGGGGGGGGCGTCTTTGAGGTCAAATCGACCAACGGCGACACCCACCTGGGGGGTGAAGACTTCGACCAGAAACTGATCGACTACATAGCGGACGAGTTCAAAAAGGATCAGGGGATTGACCTGAGAGAAGACAAGATGGCCCTCCAGCGCATTAAGGAGGCGGCGGAGAAGGCGAAGATGGAACTCTCTACAGCCATGGAGACGGACATCAACCTCCCCTTCGTCACGGCCGACGCGTCCGGTCCCAAACACCTTAACATGAAACTGACCAGGGCGAAGCTGGAGATGCTCGTCTCTGACCTGATAGACAAGCTCGCGGCCCCCTGTAATCTGGCGCTGAAGGACTCGGGCCTGGCCGCTTCGGATATCAGCGAGGTTATCCTCGTTGGGGGAATGACCCGCATGCCCAGCGTGCAGGAGAAGGTCAAAGAGATATTCGGCAAGGAGCCCAACAAGGGGGTCAACCCCGATGAGGTGGTTGCGGTGGGAGCCGCTATCCAGGGCGGCGTGCTCGCCGGTGACGTAAAGGATGTTCTCCTACTGGACGTGACACCTCTGTCCCTCGGCATCGAAACCCTGGGAGGTGTCATGACAAAGCTCATCGAGAAGAATGCCACTATCCCAACCAAGAAGAGTCAGACATTCTCCACGGCCGCGGACAACCAGCCGGCGGTGAGTATCCATGTCCTGCAGGGAGAGCGCTCCATGTCGGCGGACAACAGAACGCTGGGCAGATTTGAACTCACGGGGATTCCACCGGCACCCAGGGGTCTGCCACAGATCGACGTCACCTTCGATATCGACGCCAACGGCATCGTCCACGTGTCCGCGAAGGATCTCGGCACGGGGAAGGAACAGAGCATCAAGATCACCGCCTCGAGCGGCCTTTCCGAAGAAGAGATCGATAAGCTGGTCAAGGAAGGCGAATCCCATGAGGAAGAAGACAAGAAGAAGAGGGAACTGATCGAACTGAAGAATCAGGCAGATTCAATGATATACGGTGTTGAAAAGAACCTGAAAGAGATGGGCGATCAGATAGACGCGGACCAGAAGACCAAAATAGAAGAGTCCATTGCCAGCCTCAAGACGGCCATGGAGGGGGATGACATCGAGGCCATAAAGGCCGCCCAGGAGGAAGCAACCCAGGCGTCGCACAAACTGGCAGAGGCCATATACGCGAAGGCAACCGCTAAACAAGCGGAAGAGGCGGGCACCGGTGGCGCTTCGGAAGAAGGCGCCCAGGCTGAGGAGGCAAAGGCCGACGACGACGTGGTGGATGCCGATTTCGAGGAAGTCGACAAAGAATAACATCCCGACAGGTATCTTCGTTGGAAACAGAATGCCCGGGAGGGGTTACCCCGGGCATTTTTTATGGATTCCAGCTTGACACAAAATCTGCTTTTTGTCATACTTTACCAGCTTGGCACAGATCGTTTCCCAAACAAAATTTCCTTCCGTGCGCCCGTTCTCCCTGATTCTTTACTTTCCCCTCTTTTCGGTCTGCCGGTCAGCAAGCCCAGGATGCCTGGCATGGAGATCATACAAACAAAGTGTTTATGATGGAGAATCAGACATGAATGAGAAAAAACTGGAAAGTCTCATCGACGTTGCCATTGAGAGAGAGATGGAGGCCTATGACTTTTACATGGGGCTTGCGGACAAGATTGAGGATCCAGGCATCAAGGACACGCTGGCCTTCCTCGCGGGTGAAGAGCAAAAGCACAAGGAGTTTCTGACAGGCTACCGCGACGGGCGCTACGAATCCGATTCATTGCGCCTGGTTGATGTCGTCGATTACAAGATAGCAGAATATCTGGAAGAACCGGACATCAAAAAGGAGATGTACAGCTCGGAGGTGTATCATGTCGCGGCACACAGAGAACTCCAGTCATACCATTTTTACCGGGCACTCGCCGACCTGCACCCGGATGGTGAGGCAAAGACAATGCTCCTCAAGATAGCCAATGAAGAGATGAAGCATAAGGAAAAGGTGGAGTATCTATACAGCAATACCGCCTTTCCGCAGACGGCAGGCGGCTGACGGAATAAAGGTCATCCCACCCCACTCCACCCTACAGTGAAACGGGGGTCCCATGTTGTGTAACCGATCAGTTCCCCAGGCGTATATCCTTTGTCTCCTTCTGTCCTTTCTAGTCCTCTTCCTGTCCCCCCCCCGCGGCCCAGGCACACGGCCCGAATGATGTCACACTGGCCTACGATTCAGGCTCCCAGACGCTGAGCGTGACTATTTCCCACGCGGTATCGAATCCTCAAAAACACTATGTCAAGAAGGTAATCATCACAAAGAACGGGGAGTCCGTTGCAACCCATGAGTACGCCAGTCAGCCGGGTCCCTCATCCTTCACATACACCTATCATGTAAACGCGAAAGCGGGGGATGCGTTGAAGGTCAGGGCCAAATGCAACTATTTCGGATCAGAGACGGGGAAGCTTACTGTCGGCGAGTAGCAAGGGCGCCGGACTGAAGATCGAAGGCAGGGGATTGCCCTATGGTCACCATCCACGCAGGTTGTATGCTCGCAGGACTCCTCTCAATAGCCGCCGGCATTACCACAGCAATGTTCATGAGAGACAAATCGTGGTGGCTTCGCGTTCACCGACGGTTCGGCTTCGCAGGGATCATATGTGTTCTTTTCGGCTTTACGGCGGCACTGTATATGATCTCCCAACAAACAGGCGATCATTTTGCCGTACCGCATGCCTGGCTGGGCCTTGTCACGATCCTGTCCGCCCTGTGCACATACACACTGGGAGTCACACAGTTGAAGAGAAAAGCAGCACGTATGCGATCCTGGCACCGGTGGGCCGGGCGTGTGACAATCTCACTGCTGTTTCTCAATGTTGTGTCGGGGTTATCCCTGGCCGGGGTCCTTTAGACGGGGATCATGGCAGAGAAGGAGGCGGCACCATGAACGTTTTGGTTGTTTACTATTCGATGTACGGACATGTCCATCGCCTCGCACAGGCAGTGGCCGAAGGCGTCAAAGAGGTTGAAGGCGCGGAAGCGTTCCTGCGCCGGGTCCCGGAAACGCTCCCGGAGGAGGTGCTCAAAAAGATGGGTGCCCTGAAGGCGCAAGAGTCCTTCGCCTCCGTCCCGATATGCCGGGTCGACGAACTCGGCTCGGCCGATGCGGTTATCTTCGGGACACCAACACGATTCGGCAACATGTGTGGGCAGATGCGCCAGTTTCTCGACGGGACCGGCGGTCTCTGGTCAAGGGGGGCACTCGTGGGAAAGGTGGGGAGTGTGATTACCAGCTCCGGAACCCAGCATGGGGGGCAGGAATCGACAATCCTCAGTTTCCACGTCACCCTCCTCCACCAGGGAATGATCGTTGCGGGTCTGCCTTACAGCTTTGAAGGACAGTCGAGGAGCGACGAAATAACCGGATGTTCTCCCTACGGTGCCTCGACCATCGCCGGGAGCAACGGAGAGCGTACCCCCACGGAAAACGAGCTGGCAGGCGCGCGCTTTCAGGGGCAGTACGTCGCCACCATCGCCGCCAAACTCGCACGGTAGGACCCTGCGACAAAAGAAGGCAGCCGGTCCACGATGAGAACCCGTTGCGAAGAGGATGAAACAAGAAAGGAGGGTGCATCATGAAAAAATATCTTTTCGGTGCGGGAACGGTTCTGCTTTTCCCGGTCTGTGCCTTTGCCGACATCGGTGAGCGTGGGTGCTGGTACGGATGGGGTCGTATGATGGGTCCCGGTTTTGGAGGAATGTTTATGTGGATACTACTTCTCATCGCTGTTGTCTTGATCGTCTATTCTCTCATGCGGGCGTCAAAAGGGGGTGGTTTCGGCACCTCGCCGCACGAAACTCCCCTGGATGTCCTGAAAAAACGATACGCACAGGGTGAAATTACCAAAGAGAGATTTGACGAAATGAAAAATGATCTGAAGGAGTGACGGCGCACTCTGCTTTCTACTGAGGCTCATAAGCGTGAGCGCCGTAACCGATTGTCGTCTACACAGTGCCCCGGAAACCGGGCGCCGCTCCGGGGGGGGTATGGCATGGCTGATATAAAGGTGGACGTACGGGGAGAAACCTGTCCGGTCTGGATATGGTCCGAGCGGAATTGGTACAGGGTATCACGGTATCCAAGGGGACCGTTCATATCACGGTGGTCCTCCCCGTCGACCACCAGTTTGCCTCCAATATCAAAGATGAGATCATGGAGAAGATACGGCCCCTCTGGGATGTAAAGACCGTCGAGGTACGGTTTTCAGAATAGATCCCCAGGGGAACAACACGAGCTTTCATACAACCAGCAAAGGAGGTCTCCCGTAAGTAAATCAAGAATCATGTATCTGTTCACCGTCGTGTTACTCCTGTGCGCGTTCGGTCTCTCTCCTCTCTGCGCATCCGCGGCGGACCAGGAGGGCCCCGTAACGGTGGGCTCGAAGATCGACACCGAAGGCGCCCTCCTGGGACAGATGATCGTTCTGATGCTGAGATCCGGCGGGTTCGAGGTCAACGACAAGACGGAATTCGGTCCGACCGACCTGATCCGGAAGGCCATCATCACCGGGGAGATCGACATCTATCCCGAATACACGGGGAATGGGGGATTCTTCTTCAGCAATACCGATCCCGCCGCATGGAAGGATGCCCGAAAGGGGTATGAGGCCGTCAGGAAACTGGATCTCGAGACGAACGGGATCGTCTGGCTGAAGCCTGCTCCGGCAAACAACACCTGGGCAATCGCCGTGCGCAAGGACCTCTCCGAGAAGGAAGGGATGAAAACGCTTGCGGACCTCGCCCGTTACGCACAGGGGGGAGGAGCGGTAAAACTGGCCGGTTCGGAGGAATTCGTGAGCCGTCCCGACGCGCTCCCGGCCTTCGAAAAGGCGTATGGCTTCCACCTCAAAAAGGGCCAGCTCCTCGTCCTTTCAGGGGGCAACACGGCACAAACCGAAAAGGCGGCCGCTGACGGGACCGACGGGGTGAACTTCGCCATGGCCTACGGTACGGACGGATCGCTCGCGGCCCTCGGTCTGAGGGTCCTCGAAGACACAAAGGGCGTGCAGCCGGTCTATGAGCCCGCCCCCATCGTCAGGGAAATCGTCTTGAAGAAGTACCCCCGGATACGGACGATCCTGGAGCCGGTGTTCACCTCCCTCGATCTGGAGACCCTTCAGGCACTCAATGCAAGCATTGCCGTCGAAGGGCAGATGGCCTCGGTCGTGGCACAAAATTATCTCCGGTCAAAGGGGTTTTTGAAATAGATTTTCTTCGAGGGGGTCCGAGTGCACAGAGTCGACATTGACAGGGTGACCCTTGCCGGGGCGGTCATCGGTCTTCTTTCCTTCGGCCTTCACTTTGCCGTTCTGCGACCGAACAGGCTGTCCAGCGGAGAGGGTCTGTTCGTGTGGAACGCCCTCCCCGCCCCCGAAACGATCCTCCTCGCCCTCCTCTGACTCTGCGCCCTCGGCACCGGATTCTCATACAGGGAGAACCGCCCCTTTCGCCTCGCGCCCGGTCTGATCGGGAACGTGATCCTCGTCCTCGTATTCCTCCTCACCGCCAGGATGGCAGGGAGTACCGCCGACCCCGATCTCCCCTTTCTGAGGATCTCCATCGGCTTCGGCGGATGGATGATGGCGTTCGCCTCCTATATACTGCTCCTTTCATCACAGCAGAAACTCGCAGGCAAAGGGTTTCCCCGGCTGTGTGTGTCCCTCTCCGGCCTGGCGGCACTCGCTCTTCTGCTTGCCTCAGGGTACCTGAGCGATATCTCCGTGATCAAGGAATTCAGCGCGAGACAGGGGAGGTTCCTGTCCGAGCTTTCGCGGCATCTGATCCTTGCGGGGTCCGCGGTATGCATCGCAACGGTCATCGGCACGGGCCTGGGCGTCTGGGCCTTCAGGAGCAGGATCCTTGAAAGATCCGTCTTCTTTTTCGTGAACACCGTCCAGACTCTTCCCAGCCTCGCCCTCTTCGGCCTGATGATCGCGCCACTGGCCCTGCTCTCCCAGAGATACCCAATCCTTCGCGACTTCGGCATACAGGGGATCGGCTGGGCGCCAGCCCTGATCGCGCTCTCCCTGTACGCCCTCCTCCCTGTTACACGGAACACCTATACCAGCCTCCGCATACTCGATCCCGATGTCATTGAAGCGGGACGGGGGATGGGGATGAGCGGCCTCCAGGTCTTATGGCGGGTGGAGATCCCCCTCTCCCTGCCGATCATACTCAGCGGCATCAGAACGGCCCTGGTACAATCCATCGGCAATACCACGGTTGCCGCCCTCATCGGAGCGGGGGGGCTCGGTGTCTTTGTTTTCCAGGGGCTCGGTCAGGCCGTCCCCGACCTGATCCTCCTCGGAGCGATACCGGTCATTATCCTCTCGGTCTTTACGGATAAACTCATGGCGATACTCATCCATCACATCACCCCGAAAGGGATTGCGCTACGACAGGAACCGACACCATGATCAAGATCCAGAATGTCACGAAAAGATACGGCCCCACCATCGCGGTCGACGATATCTCCCTTGAGATACCCGCGGGGGAGATATGCTGCCTCATCGGCCCCTCCGGGTGCGGCAAGTCGACGGCGCTAAAGCTGATCAACCGGATGCTGGAACCGGCGAGCGGCCGGATCTCCATCGATGGGAAAGATACCAGAGACTTTAAGCCCGAGCTCTTGAGGAGACACATCGGGTACGTCATCCAGAACGTCGGCCTCTTCCCCCATATGACCGTCGCGGAGAATATCGCCGTCGTCCCACAGATCCTCTCGTGGAAGCAGGAGAAGATCGAGGAGCGGACGGAAGAACTGTTCCGCATGATGCGCATGGAGTCGGACCATTACCGGGATAAATACCCGAGGGAGCTTTCCGGAGGCGAGGCGCAGCGAATCGGTGTGGCCCGCGCGCTGGCCTCCGATCCCGCGATCCTCCTCATGGACGAACCCTTCGGCGCGGTTGATCCCCTGAACCGCGAAGGGCTGCAAGCGGAGTTCATGAAGATCCAGACCGATCTGAAAAAAACGGTCGTCTTTGTCACCCACGATCTCGACGAGGCGATCCGTCTCGGCGACCGGATTGCCCTGATGAGAGAGGGAAAGATCGTGCAGTACGACACGCCCGAAGAGATCCTTGCCCATCCGGAAAACAGATTCGTGAGCGATTTTGTCGGCGCGGACAGGGCGCTGAAACGCCTGTCCCGTTTCCCCGTCTCCAAATTCATGAAAAAGTCGGCAGCCGTGAGGGTAAGCGATGACGTTGACGCCTTTCTCGCGAAAACAAGAAAAGAAGGCAAGCCTCGATTCGTCTGGCTCCTGGATGAGCATGAACAGCTTATCGGCCCTGTTGATTCGCATCATGTTCACACACCCTTTGACCGGGAGGAGGATGTGATGGAAGCCAACTGTCCTGCCATAACCGTCAGGGACAGCGCGACACTGAGGGAGGTGTTGTCGAGGATGCTCGGGCAGGGTGTCAAAACGATTCCGGTTATCGACGATAATTCACGGCTCGTGGGCGAGATCAGCATACTGGAAATCGAAAGGGTGACCGAGGAGGCCGCGCTCGAATGTTGACGTTTTCCGTAAAAACGTTTCTCCGCAGATCAACAGGGACGATCCTCCTTGCCGGGATGTTTATCTACCTCATCCTCGACATGAATCCCTGGAAATTTTTTCTCAGGACCCTCTTCCCGGAAGAAACAGAGTGGATCTACCCGCGCGCTATGCTGATCGATCTCGTCGGCGAACACCTGCTGCTCGTTGCCATCTCAAGCGCGCTCGCCGTGATAGCGGGGATAGCGGCGGGCATTTTCGTGACACGCCGCTCCGGCAGGGTGTATCTCCAGACGGCCTTAGACCTCACCTCGCTCGCACAGACATTTCCCCCGGTGGCGATCCTGGCGCTTGCCGTCCCCTTCATCGGATTCGGGTTCAAACCCACCATCGCGGCCCTTTTCCTGTACAGCATCCTCCCCGTCGTCCGCAACACCATATCGGGTATCGGGGCGGTATCGGCCCCGTTGATCGAGGCGGCCTTCGGCATGGGAATGACACGCCCTCAGATCCTGTTCAAGGTAGAGATTCCCCTCGCAATGAAGGTGATCATGGCCGGGATCAGGATGTCCGTCGTGATGAATATCGGGACGGCGACACTGGGGGCCATCGTCGGGGCGGGCGGACTCGGGGCGCCCATCATCTCGGGACTCGTCAGACAGAATCCGGCCTTCGTGCTCGAAGGCGCGCTCACCGTCTGCCTCCTGGCCGTCATCACCGACCGCCTGATCGCCGGGATCGAAGAATGCTCCTTCTGAAAATTGCTAAACCCCGACCCTGAAAAGGAATCCGTCCTACAAATTCCCCCGAATATTATCTGGGCACATCCACCTCTTTCTTTATAACCATTTGAACTTATTAAAATAATGCTGAAACGGCAGTACGCCTGGATATGCATAAACCATTCAAGTTTTACGGTGTTAATGCCGAATACATATGGAGGATAGGAATTATGGTCCCCAACACAGATGTGAACAATTTGGAACCCGGCACCGGTCAGTCCGACCACTCGTCACACCTCGGCCATGCGGGGAAATCCATACAAAAGATAGCCGTCCTTTTTACCGATATCATCGGATCGACCCGCTTTTTCCAATCCCACGGCAATCTGGCCGGACGCAGCATGCTCGAAAAGCACGAAAACATCGTTTCAAAAACCATTATAAAATTCGGCGGAACGGTGGTCAAGAATCTGGGGGACTCGATTCTGGCCTATTTTGCCGACTCTCAAGAGGCAACAAAGGCCGCCATACAAATCCAGAAGGATTTTAGCCGGTACAACAAGCGAAGAGGCGCCGAGCACAAAATTCATGTGAGAATCGGCATCCACTTTGACGAGGGGATTGTCGAAGATAAGGACATCTTCGGAAACGCGGTCAATATAGCATCGAAGATCACGCACCTTACGCCGAGTAATCAGATATTGATATCCAACAATGTCTTTGACCTGGTCAGCACAGTCCCTTCCCGCCAGTTTGAAGCGTTTGAAATTCCGGATCACAGCGATGCCCCACCGGAATTGTCCCTGTACCGAGTCCTCTGGGAGGAGAGCACTGACCTTGCTCCAGCCATGATACCGGTCCTGTATATGAGACCGGTGCGAGAGTTGGAAGTCGACACATTCGATACCCTGTGGAACGATCTCATCGAGGGCAAGGTCCTACTTTGGAACGACAGGATCGGTGATGAAGCAATCACGGATGACCAGACCGTCATACTCACCACAAAGAGACTTTCCACCGTTATGGATGTTGCCACCGATGTGTGGAAATTTCTCAGGGGGAATATACAGGTTCATTCCGTCGTGCCGGTCCAAATCATCATCGATGCGGGCCCCTGCCAGGGAATCGACAAGCTGGCCCGTGAAGGATTGCAACCCGGGTGGGAAGAACTGAACCCGGGGACTATTTTCATATCACCCGCAGCCTATCAACTGATAGAAGAAGAGGGCCTTTCGATTGCCAACACGACCCCTCCCGGCAAGAATCAGCCACAAGCATTCTATGAAATAGCCCCTGATGACTATAACCAGAAAGAAGATGAGGTGCTTTTCCTGCACCAGGATGCCCTGTCTCAGGGAGACAATCCACCGTGCTTCTACTGCGGCAGCAAAGGGCACGCGGCCCACGACTGCCCCTCCAAAAACCTGCCCGCCATCACCGGGGTCTTAAAAAAAGTGGGGTATCTCTCCTTCGACCGGATTAGCGACATGTTCCACATGTACCTGATGAGTCCGGAAGAGGTGAAGCGGAAAGAGATTCTGCTTCAGGGAGAATCGGGTGGGGAGGAGCTGTCCGCCGGCCTTGGATTCTATGAGCTTAAACAGATTTTTCAACTCCGTTTTTTCAAGAGTATCTGGGACAGTCACGGCAATGACTGGGACAAGGTTGCAACAGCAAAGGACACAGGGGCGGGCACAGTCGAACTGATCCGCTTGGCCCAGGATTGCATCCGCGTTTCTAACCTCCCCCGAGCCGAATCGCTTCTTAAGGCATGCCTGGAAAAGCATCCTGATGATTACAGAACGCACTGCACCCTGAGTTTTCTGAATATAGAAAAAGGCAGCCCCGACCGGAGTGAACAGCACCTGGACACGGCCCTTCTCCACGCACGGACGGTGCCTCAAAAAATCTTCATCCTGTTCCTGCTCTCCCGGCTGTATGTTCTTGCCGACAATCCCCGCAACGCCCTTAAAAAAATACGGGAGATTAAAAACATCCAGCCCTACCGCCCGGAAGCCATCTACCAGGAGATCATCCTGAGCTTCAAGCAGGGGGATCAGGACGCGGCATTGGCGCGGCTTATGAGTCTCATCCGGACGAACCGGGACTATTACATCAACGCCTTGATTGATCCGGACCTAGCCCCCTTCAACAGTGTGATACACCCGCAGCTCAAGAAACTCTTCACGGAAATCCGGCAAAAGGCACAAAAAAAGGCCTATGACGCCGAGAGAGAATTTTCCTCCCTTGAACAGTTTTTAGTGGACGGTGATGATGAGACGGAGAAGGCAGCGACCCTCTTGTCAAAGATACGGACCCTCGTGTCCACCGACAGTTATTTCGGGTATATGGATATAGCGGACCTCGGCGATTCCGTAATCAGCGTCTGCCGCGGGGCAAAGGCCCGCCGGAAGAAAGAGTTCATGAACACCGTTGAAACAATACAAAGGCTCCTCGGCACTATCTTCAGACTTTCAATGGACTACCGCTCCCAACTTTTTCCCACCGCCGCTTACCAACAGTTAATGACCGTCCAATCGAACTTCAAAGAGATCCTGGAAGCGGTAACATTCAATGATTTTAGAAGATTCAGGGAGATGTCCGCACAATCCGAGGAGATCCTCAAAAAACTGGATGGGAT
>JAFCZZ010000613.1 GCA_019314085.1 Deltaproteobacteria bacterium
TTTCCATAAACGTCCAGGGTCCGATTCCGTAGAGCCTCGACCATGCCTCGATAGCCGTGTCGATGTCGGTTACCGCGTAGCTGATGTGATCGACCGATGTAATCTGCATATACCTGACCTCCTTATGTTCGGTTATGTCTTCTCTGTAGCAGAACGTATGCGGACATGCCAGCCCTTTTGATAGAACATACCAGAGTTAAAACGCATACGACAGGCCTGTACTGACACGGTATTGGTTCTCATTTTTTACGACAGGGCTGTCAGCGGCCTCGCCAACCAGCCGGTCATAACCCGCGCCGACCTGAATCCCCCAGTGCTGATCCAGCCGGTAGATTGCCATGATCTGAAACCCCAATGATTTGAACCCTGAATCTGCATCATACACCCGTATGCCTGATCGGGAAGACTGGCCCGGCGAGATGCCAAAATACTCCTCCATATACTATCCGCAGTTCGTAACCCAGGCCGAGATGAACCTGAAATCCGTTATCCTGGCCGGTGATCTGCTGCTCATAGCGCGTATCTAGAGAGACATCTCCAGCCGCCCATCGGAATAAGACACTGGCAGTTGCGCGCGTTCAAAAAAATCGTATCGCGCCACGTTATGTCGACAAGGGGGAACCCTCTCAATTCGTAATCATCGGACCCCTCATATGCAGGCTTATAGAAACCCAGCGCGCCGATCCGGACAGACCAGTCTTCGCCCTGGACAGAGGGCTGATCCTGTCTCTGGGGTGGTGCGGCAATCGAAGCCCCATCAAAAACAATACATGCCAATCCTATAAAGAAAACGGTGAAGATAGTGTGACGCATGATGACCCCCCTTTTTCACTCTATCGATCCGTGCTGCTCGAACTTCCCGTACCCTCCCCTGGGCAATCAGCCACGCCGCACCCGCGGCGGCTGAATCAGTCATGTCGGGTTGTTTCTTTCTTCCCTTCGCTCAAGTAAAAATGCCATAAGAGTCTTGCCGCGACGGCCCTCCATGGCTGCCATTCTTTGCTCATGACGGTCATTTCTTCAGCCGTTGGCCGTATCACCCATCCCTTTATCCTCTGCGCTGCCACCTCCAGCGCCAGATCTCCCTTCGGCCAGATATTGGGCCGCCCCAACGCCATCAGCAGATAAATATCCGCCGTCCACGGCCCTATCCCTTTGACCCTTATCAATTCTTTTCTCGCGTCTTCGTCACTCAGCCTATCCAACCGTGACAGATCAAGTCTTCCCTCCAGTATGGCAGTTGCCAGCTCTCGACCATATACTGTTTTTTGCCGGCTGAACCCTATTCGTCTGAGCTCTTCATCTGTCAGCCCTGCGAATCCCTCAGGCGTTGGGGTGTCAATAGCCCGCTCTATCCGGTGGTATGCCGCCTTCGCGGAATTGAGAGATACCTGTTGCTCGAGAATGACACGGATCAATGTGGGAAATCCCTGCTCTCTTTCCCAAAGCGGGGGCGGTCCGTATGTAGATACAATCCCGGCAAGGTGTTTATCTCTTTCTACCAGATATCGAACACCTTCAAGTAATGTACGATGGTTTAACCGTCTCTTCATTTCAGACCTTATTTCGTTGTATACGGATTTTCAGCTATGGATGCACCCTTACGCCGCGATTAACCGGGGAAATGCCCGATCCGGGGCGACGTCCGGTTATGCTCGTCCTTATTCTTGAGTTCCTCGTATCTGAAACAACCCATGACATGATCGTTGACCATGCCCACAGCCTGCATGAACGCGTAACAAATTGTTGCCCCAACGAACTTGAATCCCCTTTTCTGCAGATCCTTACCCATGGCCTCGGACTCAGGAGTGCTACAGGGGATATCGGTCATCTTTTCCCATGAGTTCTGCACGGGTCTTCCCGGGGAGAACTGCCAGATGCCCCTGTACCTGCAGGAAGGCCCTGGCGTTAGTGATGGCTGCGTTGATCTTGAGCCTGTTTCTTACGATCTCCGGATTACCGAGCAGGCGGGAAACGTCGTCCCCGGAGTACCGGGCGATTTTCCGGGCGTCGAAATTGTCAAACGCTTTTCTGTATCCTTCCCGTTTTTTCAGGATGGTGGACCAGCTCAGTCCTGCCTGCGCCCCTTCCAATACGAGAAACTCGAACAGGGTTCTTTCGTCGTGAATTGCTACGCCCCATTCAGTATCGTGATAGGCCTGTTCTAACTCGCCCTTGTTGGCCCATTCACAGCGTTTCGCCGGTAGTCCCCGTTTGATTCCATGATTGGTCCCATTGGATGCTCACCGTATCAATACATAGAGAATTCTATGTGATATGGCTAGTATAGCACAAAACACATTCCATCCGTTCCTATAGTATCAGGATATAAGCGAAAAGACATCCCCTGATTGTTCCCTTGTGTTACTACACGGGTTGTCCCTGAAATGATAGTGACATCCGTCGCTACCCCAGGGTATCCTCGAGGGCCCTCGGGATATGATGGATGATATCGATGATCTGTGTTGCCGGTGTCGGTCTCGCATAGGAGCCGGCAAGACGGTTGGTCCTCATCGCGACAGCCGCCGCCGCTTTGATATCCATACCTGAGGAGACGAGGGCGGAAACGATCCCGGTCAATGTATCGCCGGTACCTCCTATCGCCTCCATAGCCTCCTCAACGGGGCTGTCAATCTCGCAGAGTATCCCCTCACGATCGGCAAGGCAGTCTTTCTCCCCCTTGACCAGAAGGAGGCGCGCCGCGTTATTGTGTTCGTACGTGCGGGTGATCAGATCCGACACACGGTTATCCTCATGGAGGATAAACCCGCGCGTGTAAAAGGGATGCGGA
>JAFCZZ010000614.1 GCA_019314085.1 Deltaproteobacteria bacterium
ACATAGCTTCTGATAGATTTCCTTCACGCTTAACTGAACCTTTAACCCTGCTTGAGCCACGCTATCACCTCCTTTGTTAAGTAATCTTCTTGTATGAATAAGCTACGTAGCCGGTGTGCGGATTAGAGTCTTCATTATAGAATCCTACTTCAAGGCGCCGTTTAAAGGGAAACGGTATAGTTACCACGAGACAATACCTGTCGTCTAGAGTGTCCCATTTACTCACTGTTATTCCAGGAGTTTCTGGCGATATAAACATGTGCTTCCAGTTGTAGAACGGCGCATCCACTGGCATCACCTGTTCTCCATCAATTTTAATCCTCGGATGTAAATGGTTGCGAGAGGGCTTGTCATCAACTCTGAACAGAGCTATCAGCAATCCGCCGCTGCCAACTTGCGCCGTATCGTAACGCTCCTCTCCACCAGGGACATCGAGTCTCACAAACTGCCTTGCAGCGACAGTGGAAGGTATTTCCACTGTGTTCACTGTGCCGCTTACAGGCAGGTCGCCGACAGTTTCCATAGTCATATGTACACGATACCACAGTCGACGGTTAAGAGGCTCCCAAGTTACTTCGTCACCGCTTTGGTGGCAGTCACGCGGTTCTCCCGTGTCATATAATAACCGCGGATAGGTTGCATGGTCGGCTCGAGCATAGATAAACATGCTGTCATAGTTCCAAAACTCTTTAATGTCCACGCTTCGCCACGCACCACTTGAGCCTGCTGGAACAGTTAGCGTCTTTTCTATGATCGCAGCCATACCTGGCTGAGGTGCAACCTTAACTGTAAAATTGTGGCTTGCCCCATCCTGGTTATCGCAAAACACATAAATTTGGTGTATGAATCCTCTGCAGCCTCTGGGGAAGAACTTACCATACCAATAGGTTGTTCCCGGCGAAAACCAATCTCCTCCTGTGGCATTATTGCTTAATATCCGCCTGTCCTCTGTGTATGCGCCCACCGTCAACTTGTCGATGACTATGTTGTCCACAGCAGCGGTTTTAATGTTGACTTCTCCGGAAACGTTGACTGTGCCCGTTACGCTAACGGTTCCCTCTACAGTGACAGTTCCACTAATAGAAACTGTGCCCGTCACAGTAACCGTTCCCTCTATGCTGACAGTACCGCTAACCGTGACCGTTCCCTCTACGCTAACTGTCCCAGATACGCTGACCGTTCCCTCTACGCTAACTGTCCCGGAAACGCTGACAGTGCCAAGGACTGAAACGCTTCCTTCCACTGTGACGGCGCCGACATGGACAACTGGAATAGTGTAGTCAGGGTAGTCTTCAAGCGTGCTCATCAACGGATCAACCCCATCCTTTTAAAGAGAGTGCGAAGCAGCTCCACCAGTTGTTCAACGGGGTCCGGACGCGGGCGCATAACGTTCACCCGCACCGTAACCGTGTGCTCGTACCGGGTGCCTGGACTGCAGCCGACAAATTTTAGCGCGTAAGGCTCCTCGAGAAGCTCGTAGCGTAGCGCGGTTGGAACGGTTTCACCGTCGCCGGTAACCCATTCATCCCTCGTAAGCGGGATTAGTTGGCTGTCGAACCTGAACAGCCGAACCTTTACGAGTCCATGGCACCCGGGTGGGTGGGTTAAAGTTAAGTCCTTCTCTAACGGGTCGCTTTCAGAAGTGTCCGCTGGAATTGTGATGTCCCAACTGAAAAACACAGCCTCAACCGCTACCTTCCACGGGTTGAAGGAAGCCTCTGCACACGAAAAGGATTTCGTCGCCCGTAGTCGGAGACTCCACCATGGCTATCGGCTTCTCGCCAGGCGCGAACGCGACGTGAAGCCTAAACCGTAAGTCATAGTTGCCGGTGCCTGTGTTGCGACGGCTTATCCAAAACTGTTCTCCAGCCCTTTCGTAGCCGATTCTCATCGTTTTGTTAGCTGTAGTCAAGTCGATGAGGTGCACGGTTTCAATCAGGGCTACGTAGCCTTCTGGGATGGCTGGGCCTTTAAGAACAACATCAGCTGTAGAAGGCGCTTTCGTCCTGAGTTCAACACGGTAAATATGCTTAAGGGCTCCACTCACACGTTACACACTCCAACCTTCAATATTTGAATAAAAAAGGGGGGTTTTTAGGCGTAAGGACGCTCTTGCTGCAGGATCACGGACACAGCCGCGTCGGCGTTGCCTTGCGTTAGGAACAGTCGTATGCTCTTGTAGTCCGGAGCCTTAAACCATTCTTCAGGCTTCATTTGGTCTCCGAAGGGATAGCAAAACGTGTTTTCAGGAGTTACACCCCAAGCGTGGTAGATCACGCTTACGTTGTCCAGTGCAGCGCCAGCGTTGTCGATGCTGCCTACGGTGTACTGGCAACCGTGAGTTCCAGTGGCCCTAACTATTTCCGCACCCTCGTCCGGACAGATGTGGCCGAAGCAGTACACGCCCATCCACGTGTCTCGGGCAGCACCGTTAGTTACGAAGTCTCGTTTGTACAAGTGCACAGGTTTGAACCATTGCCACATTAGAAATATGAAGTCGTCGCTGTAAAGGTCGAAAGGTATGAACTTATCCATGTCCACGCTGAGTTTCAGCTTGGTTATCGTGTCGTTCATGTCCGTGCCGGACTCGTAGGCTCTCACAAGCAGCTTACGATAGGGATAGTCCACAGGCAAGTCGATGCGTTTGTCGCCGCTCGCCGCGCTGGTAAACGTTTCAACCGGCTTAGTCATCAGCCAAGCCTTAGGCGTAGGAACGCCTTCCATCACAGTGGCAAAAAGGCTGTACTGCAGACTCCCCAATGCGTGAAGCGCGTTCTTAGCCCACGTGATCTTCAACTGTGGATTCGTAAAGCGGGTGAAGTCAAAGGCGTATTCTTGATCTCCCTTAAACCGTCCGGGACAAATCGGGAAATTCTCGTATTGGCTCATGCCAGCTTTCTCTTGCAGCCATCTGAAAGGCTCTTTCCCACGGTCGAAACAGTAAAGCGCAATCGCCTCGTGTCCGTTAAGG
>JAFCZZ010000615.1 GCA_019314085.1 Deltaproteobacteria bacterium
CCCTCTGGTGGAAGGTCAAACTGCAAGCCGTTTCCTTCCCTTTGCCCTTCTTCGATTCAATATCTGCCTGCCCCACCGCGTTGCCATTCTGGCGCGGAAGCCGTGCGTCCTTTTTCTTTTGATGTTGCTCAAATGTGTCAGGTTCTTTTTCATCAGTGATACGCCTCTCTCAGTATGTGTAAGCTGCCCCTTTCACCATAATTTGAGCTATTTGTCAAGGTGTAATTATCTGGTCCGGGACCTTGAGTTTTTTTTCTTGACATAGGTTCCTTTTTTTGATTACTTCATTCAGCTAAATGACCTTTAGTCATATTCTGACCTTGGGTTGTTCCCCGGCAGGCAAATCCCGGATTGTGGAGGACTTCTCCGGTCGGAACGGGGGATGGACTTACTGAGCCGTATCGTGTATTTTACAGAAAACAATAAATGGAGGTAGCAAAGTAATGGCGGAAGATAAAGTAGAATTGAAGGCAATTTATCCGGTACCTGAAGGGGTAAAAGCAAAGGCCCATATCAAAGGCAAAGAGGAGTACGAGAAGCTCTACAAACGTTCCATTGAAGACCCACAGGGCTTCTGGGGAGATATAGCGGATGAATATGTAACCTGGTTCAAGAAGTGGGATACGGTCGAGGTTCGATATGCGCAAAGGCCCCATCTACATCAAGTACTTTGAAGGTGGAAAGCTGAATGTTTCCTATAACTGTCTCGACAGACACCTTGAGAAAAAAGGTGATCAGGTAGCCATTCAGTGGGAGGGTAACGAGCCCGGTGAGGAGAATGGCCTTACCTACAAAGATCTCCACGAGAAGGTCTGCAAGTTTGCAAATGTCCTCAAGGCCAACGGTATCAAAAAGGGGGACAGGGTCGTCCTCTATCTGCCGATGGTTCCTGAACTGGCGATTTCGATGCTGGCGTGTACGCGTATCGGCGCGATCCACGGTATCGTCTTCGGCGGATTTTCTTCTGACGCCCTCAAGGACAGGATTCAGAACAGCGAGGCCAAACTTCTCGTAGTCTGTGACGGTACCTTCCGCGGAGCCAAGGCGATTCCCCAGAAGACCAGTGCAGACGAGGCGCTGAAGACATGCCCCTCAGTTGAAAAGGTGATCGTTGTCAACCGCGTGGGAGACAAGATCAAATGCGACTGGACGGAAGGAAGAGACCTCTGGTGGAACGATGAGATGGCAAAGGTCGATGCCAACTGTGAGCCGGAGTGGATGGATGCGGAAGATCCCCTCTTTATCCTTTATACCTCCGGGTCGACGGGACAGCCGAAGGGTGTTATGCACACCACGGGCGGGTATCTCACCTATGTGGCCTATACCCACAAGATGGTCTTCGACTATCACGATGGTGATGTCTACTGGTGCACCGCCGATATCGGGTGGGTCACGGGACACAGCTATATCGTTTACGGGCCGCTGTGTAACGGCGCAACCTCGGTCATGTTCGAAGGGGTTCCCAACTATCCCGATATGAGCCGTTTCTGGCAGATCGTGGAGAAGTACAAGGTCAATATCTTCTATACCGCTCCGACAGCCATCCGTTCCATCGCCAAAGAGGGCGATACCTGGGTCAAGGCGGCGGACATCTCGTCGCTCAGGATCCTCGGCACGGTGGGTGAGCCGATCAACCCCGAGGCGTGGAACTGGTACTACAACCTTATCGGACGCGGGGAGTGTCCCATTGTTGATACCTGGTGGCAGACTGAAACGGGCGGTATCCTGATTACGCCCCTTCCCGGCGCCACCGATATCAAACCGGGGATGGCGACGGTACCCTTCATGGGTGTCTGGCCGGCTCTCGTTGATGATGAGGGGAAGGAATTTACGGAGACGGTTGCGTCGGGCGCCCTTGTCATAAAGAAACCCTGGCCGGGTCTTATGAGAGGCGTCTATGGCGACCCCCAGAGATTCCAGGAAACCTACTTCGAGCAGTTCCCCGGTTACTATGTGGCGGGTGACGGCGCGAGAAGGGATGCCGACGGCTACTATCAGATCACGGGTCGTATCGACGACGTTATCAATGTCTCCGGTCACAGGATGGGGACGGCGGAAGTCGAATCCGCCCTGGTCAAGCATCCGAAAGTGGCGGAAGCGGCCGTTGTCGGGTATCCGCATGAGGTGAAGGGACAGTCGATCTACGCCTATGTCACGGTGAATACCGGCGTTGAGAAGACTCCTGAACTGATGAAGGAACTGGTAGCCCATGTGAGAAAG
>JAFCZZ010000121.1 GCA_019314085.1 Deltaproteobacteria bacterium
GAGCAGAACTCCCCAGTAACTGGTCTTGACATCAAGATGCGATGGATCAATAACACCCACGGCAAGCCCTATGAAGAGAAGGGCACTGGCGATCGAAATGCCGAAAAGGATGGTTTTCATCAGATGGAGATCGGTCAACCGGAGCATATTGATGATATTGTGTGGATTGGAAGCACCAATACGATGGAGAACAAAACCGAATGCCGCCCCTAATATAACAGCTAATAGTATTTCCATGTCACACCGCCCCTATTCCCGCCCGTATATCATTATGGCGAGCGGAATTCCGGCCAGAAAGATCCCGAGGGCAAACAGGTAGCCGCTTATAGAGGTCTGCATTATACCGCTCATTGTATGCCCACCCATACATCCTCCCGCGAGCCTGGCGCCGAACAGTACCAGAACACCGCCGACAAACGAGACAAGGTACCGATTTGTACCGCCATCACCGAACCGGGACCGCCAGACCTTCGGGGCGATCCGGTCAGGGGCGGTTGGCTGGGGACCCCCGGTCCTGGCCGACAGAAAACCGCCCAGGATTATGCCCAGGACGAAGATGAAGCTGTAGTTGAGGGGGCTCATCACATTCTTTGCGTACTTGCCGCCGCTCTTGTTCAGATAGGTATTTGTGCTGGCATAGCCCGATTTCGCATCCGGACTCTTGACAATCAGGTCATCGGAAAGGGCATTCCAGACAATTCCATCGAGTATCACAAACTGTGTGGATACCCCGATCGGCTTGACAAGAAACACCGCAAGCAGGAAGACCACACCCAGGGCAATCCCACCCGTGAACCAGTTCCACTGCCGTGTCATAACGTCACCTCCTTATGGTAATGTACGATTAACGAAAAGCCGGGGTGCCCGGGGTAACTCAGACGGTACATTCCCCGGGAAAACCTGGGTTCCATGACTCCAGGCACCTCTCCAGCGTTCTGCCCAAGATATACCGCCGCGTACAAAGTGATTTGAGATTAACCAGTAAGATAGGTGAGATAGAATGTATAGCGCGTGGAGATTATGACACAAGCCGCAAACAACGTAAAGGATATGTTCAGGGGGCGAATTGCCTCATAGTAAATGTTACCGAAGGAGGTGAATAAAGATGAGGCACGCTTCGGCCGTATTTCTGATACACGTCGCTGTTGGTGCCCGAAGCCCATTCGTCCCGTTTGTTACGCAATGGTGAGTCAGGGATACACCTATGCTTACGCGATGAGCTTCGTGTGTTTCTGCTATTTGAGAATATCACGAGCAATAATAAGCCTTTGGATCTCACTGGTGCCCTCGTAGATGCTGGTCACCCTGACGTCCCGCGCATACCGCTCGATGGGAAAATCCTTCGTGTACCCATAACCGCCCAGAATCTGCATGGCGTCGTAGCAGGCCTTGTTGGCCGACTCCGTGGCATAGACTTTGGCCATGGATGCCTCTTTTTTGTAGTGCCTCCCCTGGTCCTTGAGGTAAGCCGCCTTCAAGAGCAACAGGCGGGCAGCTTCCAGACGGGTATAGTTGTCCGCGATCATCCATTGGATCGCCTGCTGGGTGGCGATGGGGCGATCGAACTGAATCCGCTCCTTGGCATAGCCCGTGGCGAAATCCATGGCAGCCAACCCAATCCCCAGCGACATGGACCCGATACCAATGCGACCTCCGGCCAGTTCATCGACCGCAATGCGAAAGCCGTCGTTCAGTTTGCCCAGCATGTTGTTCTTGGGCACTCGACAGTCCTCGAAGAGAATTTCGTTTGTGGAGGAACCGTTCTGCCCCATTTTCATTTCATCTTTCCCGACAATAAAGCCCGGGAAGCCCGACTCCACCAAGAAGGCACTGATCCCTTTCCTCTTGCTGGCTTCCTTGTCAGTTACGGCCCAAGCCACTAAGATGTCAGCATATTCGGCGCTGGTGATGAAGATCTTACCGCCATTGAGCACGTAATCGTCACCATCCAGAACGGCCGTGGTTTTCATGGCGCCCGGATCAGAACCGGCACTGACCTCGGTCAAACCAAATCCTCCCGCTGCATATTCACCGCTGCACAATGGCGGAATATATTTCTGCCTCTGCTCCTCGGTCCCCACGGATTGGATAACTTCCGCCACCATGTTGGTCACGGATGTGGTGACCGCAGTCGAGGCACAGCCCCGGCCGATTTCCGTCATCGCCAGCGAGAAGGCCACGGCACCAGCTGCGGTTCCACCATACTCGGGATCGACATTCAGTCCCATAAACCCGAGTTCGGCCAGCTTTCTCAGGTTGTTTTTCAGGATCTCCCGGTTCTTAGTTTGGTCCAGCTCGGCAGCCACGGGCTCCAGTTCCCTCTTGGCGAACTTGGCCGCCGTATCTTGAATAATTTTTTGCTCTTCAGTTAGATCGAAGTTCATGAGGCCCCTCCCTGTGCATACTCGTAAAAACCACGCCCGGTCTTACGTCCCAAAAAGCCAGATTCCACATACTTGCGAAGCAGCGGACACGGTCGGTACTTGGAATCGGAGAATCCCTCGTACAGCGTTCCCATAATCGCCAGGCAGGTATCCAGCCCGATCAGGTCCGCCAGGGCCAAGGGGCCCATGGGATGATTCATGCCCAGTTTCATGACATTATCGATGTCCTCGCGCGTGCCCACTCCGTTGTACAGGCAGTACACCGCCTCGTTGATCATCGGCATGAGAATCCGATTGGCAATAAAGCCGGGATAGTCACTGGATTCGGCCGGGATCTTGCCGAACTTCTTCGCCAAGTCCCAAGTTATATGGAAGGTCTCATCGGAAGTGGCGATCCCTCGGATCACCTCCACCAGTTTCATGACCGGCACCGGGTTCATGAAATGCATGCCGATAACCTGGTCCGAACGTTTGGTCTGAGCCGCAATCCGCCCGATGGGAATGGATGAGGTGTTCGTGGCCAGGATGGCGTGCTTGGGGGAGATGTTGTCGAGATTGCGGAAGATACCGAGCTTGATCGGCTCGTTTTCCGTTGCTGCTTCAAGAACGAAATCGGCCTTTGCCATATCCTTCAAGTCTACACTGGTCGTGATGCGGCCAAGAACGGCATCCTTTTCCTCCGCGTTCATCTTGCCCGCGCCCACGTTGTAAGACAGCATCTTGGTGATCGTTTGTATTCCGCTCTCAACAAACTCCTCCTTGATGTCGTTCATGATCACCTGTAGTCCGCTCATTGCAGCCACTTGAGCAACTCCGTTGCCCATCTGGCCGGCACCGATGACTCCAAATGTTTTGACTTCCATATTGTGCTCCTCCACCTCTACTTCTGCTGTCTACATTGATCGGATGGTAGCGAACTGAGAAGGACTACCGTTTAACCACCATGGCGACTGCCTCTCCTCCGCCAAGGCAAAGGGACACCAAGCCCATTTTCTTGTCTTGACGAATCAACTCGTGAATGAGGGTCACCAACACACGGCAACCACTCGCACCAATGGGGTGACCCAGTGCGACACTGCCGCCATTGACATTGACCTTGGCGGGATCCAACTCAAGCTCCTTAAGCACCGCCACCGTCGCGCCGCTGAAGGCTTCATTGATTTCGTAAAGGTCTACATCGTTAAGGCTCACGCCTTCCTTCTTCAGACACTTGGGAACCGCCAGCATCGGGGCCACGAGAACGTATTTCATGTCCAGACTGGCGGAGGCCTGAGAGCCGATGGTCGCCAAGACCTCACACCCCAGTTCTTCGGCCCTTTCTCGGGCCATCACTACAACCGCCGCCGCGCCGTCGGAGATGATAGACGCGTTGCCAGCAGTGGTTAAGCCACCCTTTTTGAAGGCAGGCTTCATTTTTGCCAACTGTTCAAAAGAAGTGGGTCGAGGGCATTCATCTCGATCAAAAATAAGCGGATCGCCCTTGCGCTGTGGAACGGAAACCGGAACGATCTCCTTCTGAAACCTACCGGCCTCAATCGATGCGAGTGCGCGCCGATAAGACTCCGCAGTGTATTTATCCTGATCTTCGCGAGTCACGCCATACTTCTCACTGCAAAGTTCGTTGGAGACTCCCATAGGAAAGTCGTTGACGATGTCCCAAAGGCCGTCACGTTCCATGTGGTCGTGTATGGTTCCCGCACCCATGCGATAGCCGAAACGAGCCTTCTCCAAATAGTACGGGGCCATGCTCATGTTTTCCATGCCGCCGGCAACCACCACATCGGCATCACCTACCTGGATGGCCTGGGCCGCCAGCATGACCGACTTCAAGCCGGAACCGCACACCTTGTTGACGGTAAAGCACTCCGCCTCCCATGGCATTTCCGCCTTGACGGCAGCTTGTTTCGCCGGGTTTTGCCCGTACCCGCAGGGCAAAACCATGCCCATGATGACTTCGTTCACGACGGATTTTTCAATGCGCGCGCGACGAATAGCCGCGTTGATGGCAATCGCACCCAACTGAGTTGCGCCGATGCCGGCAAGCGTCCCATTGAAATCAGCCACCGCGGTCCGCGCCGCGCTTACGATTACTACCTCCCTCATTTTTCACGCCTCCCATTACGGAAATCCTTTGCAGAATACCCCGCGGCTTGCTACGGGGAGCCCCCTCTACTATCCTATCTATAACTATGAGAGTTGTAAAACTTTTTTCATAACGCGCAAATTTGATGCCACTGATTCGGGTAAATGTTATGCTTCTGCATTAATTGCTTCCAGGGAAAACCCCGGCTCTGCCGGGGGACTCCCGGAGTTTGACAATTCCGGGAATATAAAGAAAACCTCCTGTCCGTGAACCGCTCAAAGTTTACGTGGGAGGAGGTTTCAATCGAACGGCGGCTGGATTCTAAGCCATACGTCACGGAAATACAAGTATCATGTTATATTATATGGGGTATTGACCGGTTTTCAGCCGGAACGGTCTATTTCAAATTGCCACGGGATGCGAAATATTATAGGATACATCCTATCGCATCGCCGTAAACCTTGCGGCGCACAGCGGAAAGGAGAGGCCATGCACGTCATTGATCTGTCGGCCACGATTGCCCCGAGCCCCGATGGTACACCGGATTTTCTCAGGACCGAGATCGCCTATCACGATCATGCCGCCGGGGCGGCGGGGATTGAAGATCTCTTCCATGTACCCCCCGAGCTTCTGCGTGACGGGGAGGGGTGGGCGACGGAGACCATCACGAGACTCGGCACCCACAACTCGACGCATGTCGACGCACCCTGGCACTACAACAGTCATATCCAGGGCAGCCGGGCACCGACCATCGACGTACTTCCCCTCGAGTGGTTTTTCGGCGACGGGGTCAAACTCGACATGACCGCCAAGGAAGAGGGGAACCCTGTTACCGAAGAGGATGTCAAGAAGGAGCTAAACCGAATCGGGTACGTCCTCAAACCGCTCGATATCGTTCTAATCAACACGGGACGGGACATCCATTACGGCCAGCCCGATTATATTTTCAAAGGCTGCGGGGTCACACAGGACGCCACCCGGTGGCTCTATGAGCAGGGGGTCCGGGTCATGGGGATCGATGCATGGGGGTGGGACGTTCCACTGAATCTGCAGGCACAGCAGGCCCTCGAGAAGGGTGACAAGGGCGT
>JAFCZZ010000616.1 GCA_019314085.1 Deltaproteobacteria bacterium
CGACAAGCTGAAGTATCTCCTTCTCCCTCCTTCCTATGATCACATTGCTTCCACAGACCTCGCAGGTGAATTTGACCCTACCGGCATCCGACCCAGCCCTCCGGGCAAGCCTCCTCACCCACTCCCTCGATATACCCAGCCTGCGCCCTATCTCAGCGAAGGACATCTGGCCACCGGAGCTCTCGATCAGGTTGAGGATCGCCTCAAGATAAGCCACTCGACCTATCCCCGAACTTCCAGCAATCGGCAAGAGGCCCTGGCGGCGGCTCCAAAAGTCTAGTCAGCGATGCCATCAATTACTACCTACCCTTGAACTCGGGCTCCCGCTTCTCCAAGAAGGCCCTTATCCCTTCCTGAACATCCTCCGTTTGGAAACAGATGCTCTGAGCGTAGCTTTCATAATCTAGCGCCTGCATCAGGTTCATGGTCTGGGCTCTATATATTGAGCGCTTCGTCAAGTGAAGCCCAATGGGAGGGCCTTTTGCCAGCTTGGCAGCAAGCTCTTTGGCTGCAGCTAGGAGTTCATCGGCTGGCACAACCCTGTTGACCAGACCGATGCGCTCGGCCTCTTGAGCGTCGATCATCTCCCCCGTCATGGCGAGCTCGAGCGCGCGGCTCAACCCGATCAAGCGGGGTAGGAAATAGGAGATGCCCCAGTCCAGGGAGAGCCCGCGGCGAATGAACACGGGCCCCATGCGCGAATTCTCTGAGGCGATTCTGAAGTCACAGACCAGCATCAGGCCAAATCCGCCCCCAGCAGCAACCCCGTTTACCGCCGCTATGGTTGGCTTGTCCAGCTGGTGGATGCGGAGTCCCAGCCATCCCAGCGGGTCAAGCCTGTGGCTCTCCCCGAGGCCAAGGTCAGCTGGATTCTGGGAGGCACCCAGGCTCCAGTCGTAGCCGGTACAAAAACCTCGCCCAGCCCCCGTAATGATCACTGCGCGAACCTCTGAGTCATCGCTCACCTCCTCGATGGCCCTGAACAGCGAAACCCTCATCTCTGGACTGAAGGCATTAAGCCTCTCCGGCCGGTTGAGCGTTATTGTGGCTACTCCCTTTTCCCTCTCGACGATGATATCCTGGTAAGACATTCTGCTACCCCCTTTTCGTATCTTTTACCTTACCATTAAGTTGGGAAGAAAAAGGCCTAGCTGTGGAAAGAGATATATTATGATCAGGCCCACTGCCATGATAAGGAAAAACGGAGCTATGCCCCCGATAACGGGGGCCAATCGGCACCTAGCGATGCCCTGAATTACATATAGATTCAGCCCCACGGGGGGAGTGATGAGGGCCATCTCCATGTTTAGGGTCATGAGAACTGCAAACCAGATGCCATTAAATCCCAATGCAGTGATAAGGGGATAGAGCACTGGCAGCGTGATCATCATCACCGATGCCACCTCAAGGAACAGGCCAAGCATGATGAGCATGAACATAATGGCTACCATTACAATCCACGGGGCCAAGTTGGCGCCAGTGATAGCGGCCATGGCCATCTGGGGAACCTCCAGAAGGGTCAGGAAGCGGCCCATGGTGAGCGCCCCGGCGATGATGATTAAAACAAAGCCCGCAGTGACGCCGCACTCGGTTAGTATCTTTCGCCGCGCCAGGACCATGATTATTGTGTAGAGCGATGCCACCGCCCCGCATTCGAGGACAGTGAAAATGCCGCTGAAGATGCCGACAATGATTATCACCGGAACCAACAGCGCCCACACCGCCCTTCCCAGTGCCTTCCACCTCTCCTTCCATGACCAGGCTTCCCCCTTCTCATATGCCCCGGTTCGCCCACAGTAGATGGCGGCGTAGATGCCAAACATGACCACCAGCATGATGCCCGGGATTAGGCCGGCCATCATGAGCTGGCCCATAGACTCTTCGGTAACCGCGGCATAGAGGATCATGGTGGCCGATGGGGGTATCATGATGCCCAGGGTTGCCCCTGAGCCTATCACCCCATAGGAGAAGGAATCCCTGTATTTCCTCTTCATCAACGAGGGGAGGGCGATGAGGCCGATGGTGGCAGCGCAGGCCACGCTGGAGATGGAGATGGCGGAGAAGAAGGCGCAGGCGAGGATGGTAGCCACTGCCAGCCCCCCTGGCAGGTGTCCGATCCACTTGGTGAAGAGGTCGTAGAGCTCCTCTCCCGCGCCTGACATCTGCAGGACGAAGCCAGCGAGGATGAAAAGGGGGAGGGCAGCGAGGGTGAACTCGCTCAGAGTGGCGAATACTATGCCCGGTACCTGGGTCAGGGCAAGGCTACCCCCGAAGTGCAGGAAGAGGCCGGCCATACCCATCAGCCCCAACGAGGCAAAGATGGGCACCCCGGCGAAGAGCAGCACCAGCAGCATTACGATCAGCCCCGCTAGGGGATTGGTGATGAGCAGCCAGAAAGAAAAGCCAAGGAAGATAACGAAAACGGGTAGCAGAATAAAGGCGTTATCGCGCCATCCTCCCCGCCTTTCCAGCGGCTCTGTAGCCAGCCTATTGGCGCTGACCATTATGTCAAAGATCAACTGGACGCCGAGGAGAATGCAACCGAAGGGGAGGGCAAGCTTCACCGGCCATACGGGAGGACCCCAAACGGTGGCGCTTGTCTCCCTTATCATCAGGGAATGCCAGAAGCTGTCCCAGGAATAGTAGGCGAGGAGGATGATGAAAAACAGGGTGATGGTCAGGGTAATAAGGCTCCAGGTGGCAGCGGTCCTGGGGGAAAAGCCGCCAATCAGGAGGTCAACATGAACGTGCCTCCTT
>JAFCZZ010000122.1 GCA_019314085.1 Deltaproteobacteria bacterium
CCCGCCATCGGGGAGAACACCATCGTCATCTCCCTCCTCAACGGCGTCGACAACGTCGAGAAGCTGAACTCTGTCCTCACGAAGGGAAGGATATGGAACGGGTGCGTCTACATCTCCTCCCTGCTGACAGGGCCGGGGGCCTGCCGGCAGGTGGGCGGTTCGTGCAAGATGTTCTTCGGCGCTGAAGGGAAAGAGGACCCCAACGGGAAACGAGTGGAAGGCCTGTTCCGGAAGGCGGAGATAGACGCTGAGTACCGGAGCGATATCAAGAACATCGCGTGGGAGAAGTACCTCTTCGTCTCCCCCGTCGGAAACGCGACGACCTTCCGGGACACTACTCTTGGAGGAATCCTGGAAGACAGCGAGGGGATGGCGCTGATGGGGACCCTCCTCGATGAACTGCTCACCCTTGCCAACGCGCACGGGGTGGAGTTCCCCGCCAGCATCAAGGAGGCGACCATCGACAAGGTCCGGGGATTCCCCTACGAGACCAAGACCTCGTACCAGCGGGATTTCGAACAGGGGAATAAAACGGAGATCGGGGTCTTCGCCGGGTTCATCGTCGACGAGGCCGGGAGACTGAGGATTCCCGTCCCCGCCCACGAGAAGGTGTACGCGGCCCTCAAGGCCCGTGAGGGGGAAAAGAGCTCGTAATAACATGTGCTCCAGAACTTTTTACCGTATAGCACACACCGAATGGAAACGTTCCGCCCGCTGCGGGGGCACCCATTCCTGAACAGACTGTCAGCATAAAAAAGGGAGGGACCTATGACACCGACACCGTTGATATACGTTGTGTTAGGCATTCTTCTGTTGGTGGGAGGGCGAAAATTCTTCTGGTTTTTCGTGGGCGCCATCGGTTTCATCACCGGTTTTACACTGGCCGACCATCTCCTGGGCACGGAATCGCTCATCATGTCTCTGTCTGTGGGGATCATCGTGGGGGCCATCGGCGTGGCCATCGCCCTTTTCCTGCAGGGCTTTGCCATATTCGTGGGCGGTTTTCTTGCGGGCTCCTACATAGCCTATATGATCGTAACCTCTTTCGGCCTGGTCTCTCAGGAGATATTCTGGATCGCCTACATCGGCGGCGGGATCGTCGGAGCGTTGCTCCTGTTCCTCCTCTTCGACTGGGCCCTGATTCTCCTCTCTTCCGTGGCCGGGGGTTCGATCATCACCGATTCTTTCACCCTCGAGCCGAGGTTGGAAACGGCCATCGCCATCGTCCTGGCCCTTTTGGGAATCTTTATCCAGGCGAAAATCTTCCTGAGGGAGAAAAAGTCCTGAGCCCCCAGGATAGAGCGAGCGATACCAAGAAGACGTGCTCTACATAAAGGGGTGCCCCTGACTCCCCTTGCGGGGTAACGGATATATTCTCCGTGCCGGCAAGACACGGCATTACAACCTTTTCAGATGAGGCCGTTCCGCCCGTGTAGACCCCGGCCTCTATCGTGGCGTCGGTAAACAGTATGGATCCCCAGATAGACCAACAGAAAAAAGACCAACCGGAACATGAAGGAGAAAAATCCCGGCCTTTGCCCCGTCGCAGGTTTTCTTCGGCCTTTCAGTCATTCCAGTATAGAGACTACCGCTGGCTGTGGCTCGGAACCTTTTTTTCCTTTATGGCGGTGGGTATGCAGCAGGTCACCCGTGGATGGCTCGTTCTTCGTCTGACCGATGATTCCCCTTTTGCGCTCGCACTGGTCATGATGTCTTTCGCCCTGCCGCTGACCTTCGTCTCCATGCTCGGAGGGGCCCTCGCGGACCGTATTCCCCGAAGGCAGATAATACTGCTGAGTCAAAGCGGAAACGCGATCCTCACCCTGCTTCTGGCAATACTGGACATGACGGGCCTCATCCTTTTCTGGCATCTCCTGGGGATCGGGGTGTGCAACGGCACCCTGGCAGCCTTCAACATGCCCAGCCGGCAATCGATCATCTCGGATATCGTGCCCGGGGAAACCCTCATGAACGCCATTTCCCTCAGCAGCGCGGGGATGAACATGACGCGGATCATCGGACCGGTACTGGCCGGTGTGCTTATTATCTATCTGGACACAGCGGGGGTGTTCTATCTGGTCGCCCTTATTCATGCCTTTTCCGCCCTCAGCACGGCCCTGATCAAACAGAACAGGGTTCAATCGAGCGGCAGTTCCGGCAAGGGGATGGCTGCGGATATTCGCGAAGGATTTCAATATGCGGCCGGCAACCTCACCCTCCTCGGGCTTGTCATTATGAGTCTTGTGCCAGCCCTTTTCGGTTTTCCGTATCTGGCGCTTCTGCCGGCATGGGGGAGGGAAGTTCTGAACATTCAGGCGGACGGCCTGGGGCTCCTGATGGCATGTATTGGCATCGGCTCCCTTATCGGTGCGATGGGACTTGCCTCCCTCGATCATCTGAGAAGGCGCGGAGCATTTCTCGTGGTAAACGCCTTTGCATGGGGCGGCGCCCTGGTACTGTTTTCCCGCTGTACCTCCTATACAACGGCCTTGCCCGCCCTGCTGATCGTCGGGTTTCTGAGTGCCATCTTCATGTCCCTCAACATGACCCTCATGCAGTCCTGCTCATCTCAAGAAATGCGAGGGCGCGTAATAAGCATGGCCATGATGAGCTTCGGGGTTATGCCCTTAAGCGCCGTGCCCTTCGGAGCCCTTGCTGAAGGCATCGGGACCGCCGATTCTCTGGGGATTGCCGGCCTTCTGCTGTGCCTCTTTGCCATAGGATTTTTCTTCGTCTTTCCTAAATTCCGTAAGGTAGCCTGATCCGAATACGCCCCCTGGGTGTTAGACGAAGTGACCGCTACTTCTTCAGCCAGCCCTGGATCTCTTCCTTCTGGTAATCAATCTGCTGGACAGCAAGGTCTACCTTCAGGACGACACCAGAGTGCTTCCGAAGTTCATCATCCTTCTGCAGCGCTCGGTAGCGCTCACCCCCCGCCTGGAGATCATCGACAGCCTTCTGAAAGGCATCGCCGACCGCGCGGCTCATGTCGATCGAGCCCGCTTTGAAGGGCAGCTGAGCCCCGTCTTCGGCGAGGGCTTCGGCAAAGATGGCGAGGTGCTTCATCTTCTCCATCGCCTGATCCATAATCCGCCATCCCGCCTGTTCCTCGCTCTGGAAGACCCAGGAAGCCCGAATGTGCTGCAGTATCTCGGTATATTTCTTCAGAAGCTCACCCTGCAGCTTCTCCGCGAAGGACAGCGGCAGTTCGTGCTCGCCTGCGGGAAGACCACCCGCATCTTCGGGCGAGAGCTTTTCGATCAAACGCTGAAACCGCCGGGCATGGATGGACGACTCCCACGCCTCGCGCTTCAGAACGCGCCTGATATGAGGATCATCTACCTTCTCCGCCTCGGCGTTGTAGTGGGGTATCAATTTTTCCTCATACTGTATATAGGATTTCAGCATGGTCTCCCGACTGGCGGGGTCAAAGGGATACGACCCGATCGTAAAATCCGGTTCTCCCCCCAGCTCGCCGATAATCATCCCCAGCCAGTGCATGTGCCACATCTCCTCACGACAGCGCGAGAGCAGGCTGGCGCCGACCGGTGTATCCTCTCCCTCCTGATAGCTGTGGATCAGATATCGAACCACTGCGGCGTGTTCATCGGTAAGATCCCTGTTCAACATATCGATCAATGCTATTCTCTCCATGATTTCACTCCTTTTCTTAGCTGCAGGAAACAATACCCCTGAAAACCGGGACGCAATTGTGATACCGGTGTAACAAGTGAGTGATTGTACCGCAAAGAAACGCCTCCCGCAAGCTTGCATAAGAAGTAAGTGGCCGCGAGTTGGGGCCCTTTGGCATACCTTTAGGCTGCCATCGCCGGGAGCAATGGTGGCGTCTTACCGGGGGCTATAGCGAAAACGTCCCCCCTCTGTGACGAGGAGAGACGTTATGGAGAGACATCGTGTGTGATGGAGGCTGTCGACACAACCGCCATAATCTCTTACTCTTCGCCTTCGTCGGCGAGATGTTTCTTTAACTCCTCCGGCAGTTGTTCCACCTCGGGGGCATGATAAAGCACGTCGTCGTCGTAGAGATCCTTTATCTGATCTGGCGTACAATCCAGGACCGATGAGAGAACATCCTCGTTGTGCTCTCCCACGAAGGGGGCATACCCTCTGATTGCGGAGGGGGTCTCTGAGAACTTGAGTGGGCTTCCGTACATTTTCGTCGGCCCGATGAAGGGCTGATATACGGTCGGCCTCATATTACGTTCGTCGATCTGTGGGTCAACCGTGGCAAGCTCGACGAGATTTTTGACGCGGGCGCAGGGGATCCCCGCGGCCTCCAGTTTTAGCTCTGTCTCTTCCACCGAATCCTGGGACATGACCCACGCCTCAAGGGCCTCATGAACCAAGGGGGCATTGGCCGGACTGCAGCGATCCTTAACCTCCTGGATCCGGGGGTCGGTCTTCAGCCACTGGTGTTCGGGTCCCATGAGATCAACAAGCTGCGGCCAGCGATTCTGTGTCAGGGAGGCGATGGCGATGTGGCCATCCTTTCCGTTATAAATCCCGTAGGGGGCATAGCCGGGGCTCTTCTGCCCGGTTCTGGTCATTGTTACCGGGCTCCCCGTCGCCTCGCCGATCCAGTACCAGGGGAAGGCGTTCTCATGGAGGGTGAACAGACAGTCCACCATGGCGATGTCGATGTTCTGTCCCTGTCCGGTTCTGGTCCGGTGATGCAGGGCCGCCAGCATGGCGGTGCAGGCGTGCATGGAGGCCGTCGTGTCCCCAATGGAGAGGGGTGCCATGATGGGCGGTTCGCTCTGCCCGGTCCAGCCGCTGGCCGCCTGGGCAATCACGTCATATCCCGGCTTATGGCTGTTGGGGCCCCAGTGGCCGAAGGCCGAGATGGAACAGTAGATGATATCGGGCTTGATCTTCCGAATCGCCTCGTAGTCCAGTTTCAGCCGACTCATCACACCGGGGGCAAAGTTCTCAATCACGATGTCACTGGTCTTAATCAGTTCGTGGATGATCTCGATCCCTTTGGGGTGCTTGAGATTGACGCAGATACTCTTCTTTCCCCTGTTGACGTGGAGGTGGTAGGAACTCTGGGTAACACCGTTCTTCTCGATTCGCAGGGCCTGCCACCTCTCGTTGGCACCATCCTTAAAACGATCCACCTTGATCACGTTGGCCCCCATGTCCGCAAGTGTCTTTGTCGCATGAGGCCCTGCCAGAACCCAGGTAAAATCCAGCACCGTTATATCCGAAAGAGGACCATCCTTCATTTCTTCCATTATGCCTGTCTTCTCCATGGCAATACTTCGCCCTTTTCCCTTTCTATTCACTGTCCGGCTTAATACCAGGAACGCTTTTCCCTGTATATACCCTTCGTTGAGCCTTCATGCTCAATTCCGGCGAGCTTCTTGGCGATGTTTTTCGAGTGCTCGAAATTGTGGTCCCGGTAAATGGCCACCTTCTCGATTACCGGAGAGCCGCCGCCGTGGAGCGCATCGATCAGTTTATGGCCACCCCATGCGGAGGACATCATGTCCT
>JAFCZZ010000123.1 GCA_019314085.1 Deltaproteobacteria bacterium
TGAGGGGAAAGGAAGAGGCGCACGACTACCGGTATTTCCCGGAACCCGATCTCGTCCCCGTCGTCATATCCGACACGTGGATGGAGGAGATCAGAAGTACCCTCCCCGAGCTTCCCCTGGAGAAGAGACAGCGGTTCATCAGTACATACAATATCCCACCCTACGATGCGGGCGTTCTGACGGCAAGCCGCGCCCTGGCTGACTATTACGAAGAGGTGGTAAAGCTCTGCGAAAGACCGAAGATCGCGAGTAACTGGGTTATGGGCGATTTTCTGGCATATCTCAATGAGGCAAAGCTGGAGATAGAAGAGAGCCCGATACCCCCCGCGGCCCTGGCGGAATTGATCGGCATCATAGGAGACGGAACGATCAGCGGAAAGATTGCCAAAGAGGTCTTCGAGGAAATGTGGCAGTCGGGGAAAGGGCCTAGGGAGATCGTCGAAGAGAAGGGTCTCGTCCAGATCACCGACACCGGGGAACTGGAAAAGATCGTGGAAGGGGTGCTGGCGGCGAACCAGAAGCAGCTGGAACAGTACAGAACGGGCAAGGATCAGCTGTTCGGGTTCTTTGTGGGGCAGACGATGAAGGCCACCGGCGGCAAGGCAAACCCCAAGATTGTCAACGAACTGCTGAAGAAGAAACTCTCGATATCATGATCAAGACCATATACTGGAACGAGGGCACCGTGATGATGATCGACCAGCGGGCCCTCCCGCATGAAGAGAGATGTCTTACCTGCCGGACATATCAGGACGTCATAGATGCCATCAACGATATGGCCATACGGGGGGCGCCCGCCGTGGGGATAGCCGCCGCGATGGGGATCGCCCTCGGTACACTGAATGCACCTGAAGGACAGATGGAGACAGCCTTCCACCGGATCTGTGACGCCTTTTCTCAAACCCGTCCCACTGCCGTCAATCTGTTCTGGGCCATCGACCGGATGAAGGCCCGTTTCGAGAGGGAGCTGGTGTCTGCACCCCCTGTCGAGGCGGACGGAATCAAAGGGGCACTGATAGAAGAGGCCCTGCAGATCCATGAAGAAGACGTCGATGCCAACCGGCAGATGGGGGCCCATGGGAGCAGTCTGATACAGGATGGAGACACCATCCTGACACACTGTAATGCCGGGGCGCTTGCAACCGGTGGCTATGGAACGGCGCTGGGCGTCATCCGGGCCGCCCATGAAGAGGGCAAGAAGATTCACGTCCTGGTGGATGAAACCAGACCCCTCCTCCAGGGGGCGAGGCTGACCGCGTGGGAGATGCACAGGGAAGGCATTGATGCCACGCTCATAACCGACAGCATGGCGGGCTCTTTCATGCAGCGGGGGATGGTCAGCTGTGTCCTGGTGGGAGCGGACCGTATCGCGGCCAACGGAGATACGGCCAACAAGATCGGGACATACAGCCTTGCCGTTCTGGCCAGGGAAAACAAGGTCCCCCTGTATGTGGCGGCCCCCCTTTCGACCATAGATCGTCGAACGCGCACCGGCAGGCAAATCCCCATCGAAGAGAGGAGTGAAGAGGAGGTGCTCGAATTCAACGGAACACGGATCGCCCCGCAGGGGATCCCGGCGCACAATCCTGCCTTCGATGTAACCCCGAATAGACATATCACCGCTATCATCACGGAAAAGGGAATCATCACGAAACCGTTCGGCAAAAAAATCAAAGGCATCTTCGGCGCATATCGGCCGGGCGTCTCATAACATCCGAAATATCTATGAAAAAACTATTTATCTTTGACTTTGACGGCGTTATCGCAGACTCTCTTGTCTTTTATGAAGCGCTCGTAAAGACGCACCTTGAACGGATAGGCTCACCCGTCATAACGACACGCGAGGAATTCCTCGATCTCTTTGACGGTAATTTTTATGAGTCACTTCGGGTACGGGGAGTGGATATGACAGCCTTCAACAATGCCGTGATGGCCGCCGCCCCGGAGATAGATTACACGAAGATCCTCCCCTTTGAGGACGTGTTGCCCGTGATGACCACCCTGGCAAAGGACAACACACTGCTTGTCATATCCTCCAATGTCTCTTCCGTGATACGGACATTCCTCTCATGCTACGGGCTCGACGGCCTCTTTGATGACGTCCTGGGTGCCGATTTCATGCTCAGCAAGACCGATAAGATCAACCACGCCGTCGAGAGGTATCATGCACACAGAGACCGGGCATACTATGTGGGAGATACCGTCGGCGACATCAGGGAGGGACGGGCCGCCGGCATCCGAACGGTGGCCGTGACCTGGGGGTGGCACCCGAGGGAGCGGTTCGAAGGGGTTGGCGCCGACCACATCATCGGCGCGCCTGAGGATCTCCTCGCTATCTGATCCTTCCAGCATCACAAAAAGAGAGGCCCCTCATTTACATGAGAGGCCTCTCCTGAATCACACAACTATACAAAACTTAAACGGCCTTTACATCATGCCGCCCATACCACCCATGCCGCCCATACCGCCCGGAGGCATCGCCGGCATTCCACCCTCATCTTTGGAAGGTTTCTCGGCAATCATGCACTGGGTCGTGAGCATCAGGGCTGCGACACTCGCCGCATTCTGAAGCGCATACCTTGTCACCTTGGTGGGATCAATAACACCCGCCTTGACAAGATTCTCGTACTGATCGGTCCGTGCGTTGAAACCGTAGTCACCCTTCTTGCCCTTTACCTTCTCCACGATGATGGCGCCTTCAAAGCCCGCGTTGGCAACGATCATCTTCATGGGCTCTTCTATGGCCTTCTTGACAATATTCACGCCAATCTGCTCGTCCCCTTCCAGCTTTACCTTCTCAAGAACGGGGAGGGTCCTGATGTATGCCACGCCGCCGCCGGGGACAATCCCCTCCTCAACGGCCGCCCTGGTGGCGTTCAGCGCATCCTCAACCCGCGCCTTCTTCTCTTTCATCTCCGTCTCCGTGGCCGCTCCGACCTTGATGACGGCAACGCCACCGACCAGTTTCGCCAGACGCTCCTGGAGTTTCTCCTGATCATAATCGGATGAGGTCTCCTCGATCTGTGCCCTGATCTGTTTCACGCGCCCCTCGAGGGCGGCCCTCTCGCCGGCCCCGTCAATGATCGTCGTGTTATCCTTGTCGATGACGATCCTCTTCGCGTTTCCCATATCCTCGATCTTGGCACTCTCCAGCTTTGAGCCCATCTCTTCCGAGATCAGCATTCCGCCGGTCAGGACGGCGATATCTTCCAGCATCGCCTTTCTCCGATCGCCGAAGCCCGGGGCCTTGACAGCCGCGACATTCAGGGTGCCTCTGATTTTATTGATAACCAGCGTTGCAAGGGCCTCCCCTTCAATATCCTCCGATACGATCAGAAGCGGTTTGCCCATCTTGGCAATCTTCTCGAGGATGGGGAGAAGATCCTTCATATTGCTTATCTTCTTGTCATAGATCAGGATGAACGGGTCCTCGAGGACCACCTCCATCTTGTCGGCGTTGGTGACAAAGTAGGGGGAAAGGTATCCTCGGTCAAACTGCATACCCTCAACGACCTCCAGTTCCGTCTCGAGGCCCTTCGCCTCTTCCACGGTGATGACACCTTCCTTGCCGACCTTTCCCATCGCCTCGGCAATGATATTACCGATCGTCTCATCATTATTGGCGGAGATGGTTCCGACCTGGGCGATCTCCTTCTGGTCCTTCGTGGGGCTGCTCATCCCCTGGAGTTCCTTTACAACGACAAGCACGGCCTTTTCGACTCCCCTCTTGATATCCATGGGATTGCTGCCGGCCGCAACGGCCTTGACGCCTTCGCGGTAGAGGGCCTGAGCGAGAATCGTCGCCGTTGTCGTGCCGTCACCGGCCACATCACTTGTCTTGCTGGCAACCTCTCTGACCATCTGTGCGCCCATATCTTCGAACTTGTCTTCCAACTCTATTTCTTTCGCGACGGTCACACCGTCCTTCGTTACCGTGGGTCCACCAAAGGATTTCTCAAGTATGACATTGCGCCCCTTGGGGCCGAGGGTCACCTTGACGGCATCGGCAAGTGCGCTAACCCCCGCGAGGATTGCCTTCCTGGCTTCCTCATCATATTTTAAAATTTTCGCTCCCATCAAATATTCCTCCTTCTTGTTATCAGATTGTTATTTTTCAATTATTCCGAGTATATCATCCTCACGCATGATGAGGTGCTCAACGTCGTCTATCTTGACTTCCGTTCCGGCATATTTACTGAACAGCACCCTGTCACCGGCCTTTACATCCAGTTTCAGGATCTTGCCGTCTTCCGTCTTCTTGCCGTTTCCAGCAGCAATGACCTTCCCCTCCATGGGTTTTTCCTTGGCACTATCGGGTATAATGATCCCCCCTCTTGTCTTTTCCTCTTCGTCGAGGCGCTTCACAATAAGCCTGTCATGCAATGGTCGTATCTTCATCCTTCGTATTCTCCTCCCTTACACTTATTTTGAATTAAATAACCTTTATTGTAATCTCCAACTATCCATAAAATAAACATCAATCCACCCGTGTCAAGGGCCGCCGGAAAAATTACACATTTTTTATCTTCACGGGTACCTCGCACAGATCTCTGAACCGCCGGGCATCCTCTGCGGAACCGATGATGTCATCGTAGTGGATGGGTATGGCCACCTCGGGCCGTATGATATTGACCGCGCGTGCGGCCTCCTCGGCGGTCATCGTATAGGTCCCGCCGACGGGCACCAGCATGATATCCGCCCGTATGGTCTCCATCTCGGGAATCAGATCGGTGTCGCCACAGTAGTAGATCCTCTTCCCCCCCGCCGTCACCACAAATCCGAGCCAGTTGTTCTCTCTGGGATGAAATGCCTTGTCCGCATTGTAGGAAGGCACCGCCTCAACCGATATTTCGTCGAGCTGGACGACATCACCCGGTTTGACGACCCGTATATCACCTGAAAGATCGGCGGCGCTGTCCTGCGTGGCAACGATAACGGTATCCTCTTTTTGTATCCTCCTGACATCTTCCGGAGATAGGTGGTCGTAATGGTTGTGGCTGATAAGGATGATATCGGCCTTCTTCGGATCTTTGAGTTTCCAGGGATCGATGTAGATCACCTTCTCCCCGTCGATCCTCACACTTGAATGACCGAGCCAGACAATATTCTCTACCATGGCACACCTCCTTGCACGTTTCGGGGTTAGGGTTACACCATTTCTCAATTGACAGGCTGCGGCCACCAAATTCCGAAACGGAGTCGTTACCTCTTCCCTATATGCAGTATACCCTTTGTGATATTGCACAGATGGTCGTTCAGCCTATTGATAGCCGTTAGGACATCCGAATAGACAAGTCCTGCATCGCTTATACATTCGCCCTTCCCCAGCCGGTCTATATGGTTCGCCTGGTACTGTTTTACCAGGGCATGCGTCTCCCGATCGATATTCAGCGTGATGGCAGCGGCCTTGTGATCGTCGTTTTCGAGGGCCTTCTTTGCCTGCCGCATCAGGACACGCGTCTTTTCAAACAGCTTGGCCAGTTCCATATTCGCAGGGGCGCTTCACGATGCTCTCGCAGTAATCTCCCACCCGCTCGAGATCGTTCACGCTGTGGAGCAGTGAGGGGACGAGGTTGCGCTCCTTGTCGGACAGGGCCCCTTTGGTGGTCTGAATCAGATATTCGGTAATATCTTTCTGCATCTCGTCAACGGAATCTTCGTCAAGGGCAATCTCATTTCTGATCTTGTGATTGTACGTGGTGGTACACTGTTCCGCCTTCTCAAACATCTCCTGGCACAGGCCCAGCATCGAGACCATTTCCTTGATGGCCGCTTCAATCGCCAGATTGGGCGTTATCAGCAGGTTTTTGTCGAGGTGCTTCATTTCTCTCTTTTCGTAATCTCTTCCGGGTATCACCCGATTCAAAAGATTCACCAACAGGGGGACCAGCGGCAGAAAAATGAGGGCATTTATCAGATTGAAGACCGTGTGGGAATTGGCGACCTGCCGCGCGATGTCGCCCGAGGTCAGGGGGATATACTTCAGATAGAGCGGAACCAGGGGCAGCATGATCAAGGTACCCGTTACGTTAAACAGCGTATGCCCAAGAGCCAGTCTCTTGCTGGACAGGCTCCCCCCGATGCTCGCAATAATCGCGGTAATACAGGTGCCGATTTCAACTCCGAACAGCAGATAAACAGATGCCTGGAGGTTCAGCAATCCGACGGACGCGAAGGCTATGATCATACCG
>JAFCZZ010000617.1 GCA_019314085.1 Deltaproteobacteria bacterium
AATGGCTCTGCGAATCCTCTGCACACGACGCTCTGTGGATGTAAAAGTGCCGTCCTTTTCGGCGAAACTGACACCGGGAAGTATCACGTGCGCGAAAGCGGTGGTTTCAGTGGGAAATATGTCCTGCACCACTAAAAAATCCACCTTCTCCAGCGCGGCGCGAACATGCTGTGAGTCCGGATCGGAAAGAGCGGGATTTTCCCCCATTATATACATCCACCCGGTTTGTCCCGACAGGACAGCGTCCATCATCTCACACAGGGTTATGCCTGCTTTCCCCGGCAATTCGGGGACATCCCACGCCTTTTCGAAAAAACCGCGAACTGTATCGTCATCCACCGGTCGGTATCCCGGATATACGGCGGGGAGCGTCCCCACATCGCACGCGCCCTGGACATTGTTCTGCCCGCGCAGCGGGTTGACCCCCGACGATCGTTTGCCGACATTTCCGGTGGCCATTGCAAGATTAGCGAGGGCGAGCACCATATCGGTGCCCGCGGCGTGCTGTGTTATCCCCATGGCATACACAATAGTCGCCCGGCCGGCGCGTCCGAACAGTTGGGCGGCCTTCACTATGTCACCCGCCCGAACGCCTGTAATCTCTTCCACACGTTCCGGCGGATAGGCTTCAACCAGTCTTCTGACTTCCTCAAAACCATCCGTGTGGTTCTCTATAAAGCCCTCATCTGTCAAGTCCTGCGCTATGATGACGTTGAGCAGCCCGTTGATGAGCGCCACGTCGCTGCCGGGCCTGTTTGAGAGATGCAGATGCGCAAACTCGGCAAGGTCCACCCTGCGCGGATCAGCGACGATCAGTGTGCCGCCCTTTTCACGGACACACCTCAATATCCTGCGGGCGATGAGAGGGTGCTGCTCTGTAGTGTTTGATCCCACGACCAGCACCACATCGGCATCTTCCAGTTCTTCTATGCTGTTCGTCATGGCGCCGCTTCCGAATGCCTCCGAAAGTCCGGCTATTGTAGACGCGTGGCAGAGACGGGCGCAATGGTCTATGTGAGGCGTTCCGACAGCCGCGCGGGCAAATTTCTGTAGCGCGTAGTTGTCTTCGTTTGTGCATTTCGCGGAGCCCAGAAAATTCACGCTGTCCGGGCCACCCTTTGCAAGAGCGCCTTTCAGGGTTTCAGTCACGCGGTCAAGGGCTTCATCCCATGAGACCCTTCTGAACTCCTGTGAGCGGTCTTCTCTCATCATGGGATACGCAAGCCTCGCGGGATGATGGATAAATTCGTGGGCGCTCCATCCCTTGATGCACAATTTTCCCTCTCCCGCTCCGCCTTCGCCGGGATAAACTCCCGCGACCCTGCCGTTGCTTACCCTCAGTGTCACGCGGCATCCCACGCCGCAGAACGGACATATGGTGTCTACATCTTTAACCAAGCGAAACCACTCCTTCCCACGCCTTTCCATTCTTTATCTTGTGTCCTCCCAGCCCCGTTTCCTCGAGGTTCAATCCCATGGCAAGCCCCATCAATTCAAGGAAGTGGAAAACAGGAATCCCGGCATCCATAATGCCCCCGCGGATGGCCATTGTCTGCCCGATCTCGAACTGCTGGAAGCAGGTAATGCCCCCGCGGATGGCCATTGTCTGCCCGATCTCGAACTGCTGGAAGCAGGATGCGCACCCCACGGCCATTGCTCCGGCGCCGTGGTGAACCATATCTTCAGTCTTTGTCTTCATTATTTTGTGGGAATCACCCATTTTACCGTCAAGGGAGAGGGGAGAGCCGCAGCACCCAAGTTCCAGGTAATCCACCGGATGAGCCCCTAACGCCTCCAGAAGTTCACCGGACTTTCGGAGATTAAACGGGTTGTCGAATTGCATGATATCGACCGGATTGTTTTCGTGACATCCGCCGTGGTAGGCGATATGGAGAAAGGAGAGGGGTATCTCCACGGCATCGCGAAGCCTGTGTGTTCCGAGGTCTTCGTACAGAGCCTTCATGAAATACTTTACCTCAACGGGGCCATCAAGATGGCGTCCCGTCTTCTCGAGCACGCCGTTTACCTTCCGGAGCAGATCAGGGTTTCTCTGCAACTCATGGTTTGCGGTCATGAGTGTCATGGCACAGGTGGGGCAGATGGTTATAATGGGTAATCCCGCCTGTTGCGCCAGGGCGAGGTTTCTGGCAGCCAGGACAATCCATGTTAGCTGGTCCGCGCCCTTGAAACGGACGGGGTCGGGACAGCAGGAGAAACCCTCTATATCGACAAGCTCAACTCCCA
>JAFCZZ010000124.1 GCA_019314085.1 Deltaproteobacteria bacterium
GTTGGTGGGTACATGGGCACCTAACCAGCGCGTCAACACAGCCAGGGCGCAAGGAGCGGTAGACTCAGGAGAGGATCGCGCGTAGCGCCCTGCTGGTTACGCGCAAACCGTTAGGCCTACAGGGGGGACAGGCTTGAGCGATATCGAGGCAATGTTGCGCGCATTCACAGATGACGTTGCCTCTGCGAGGAGCAGCCGATTCCTATTCCGGACGATTGGCGCTGTTGGGTCTGAGAGTCCCGAGATCCTGTCTGCGCTGAATCAGAGTCCGATGACCTGGCGCACCATACTCCACTCACTGCAGACCACAACATATGTTGCGATTGGCTGCCTCTTCGACCGCGACGCGCGGTCGGTCAGCGTTCATCGGCTGCTCGAGGTATGCAGCGCCAATCCCGAGTTCTTCTCAATGTCCGGGCTGTTGGAGCGGAAAGTGACCGAAGGTCTGCCACGTAAGCTGGCGACGGACTACGTCGCGGCAGCCTATGAACCGATTGCGAGTGACTTCGAGGACCTCTTGCCGGAAGCGGACAAGTGGCGAAATGTGTTCGTCGAGAAGTACATGCCAGTCCGGCACAAGCTGGTTGCGCACACTGACGTCGACCATATTGACCAGGCTGACCTTCTAGTTGCCCAGACGAATGTTGGCGAACTTGAAGAGATGCTTGATTTTGCACACTCCGTGGAGCGGTTTGTCTGGGAGTTGGCCCAGAACGGCCACAAGTACGACCTGGGTCACTTTGACCACAGGGATGAGGTCTGGCTGGCAAATGAGGCGACCAAGCTGCTCCGAAGTCTTGTGCCCGGCGAGTGAGGCCCGTCTCCGCATCGTCCACCATAGATGAGTTTCCCGCGTCCGTGCGCGAGCGAGGAATGCGGTCAGCGCAACATATCGAATAGCGTGAGGGCCGACAGCGGCACCCAATACGGCCACTCGACGAGTCGGATCCCTTCGGATTCACACGCCTGAGCCTTTGAGGCGTCCCTGCGCTCGGCATCCTTGAGTGCGGCGTCTCCCCCGAAGTGCTCCACTGACTTGTAGTGCTGTCGGCCTTGGTATTCGAATGCGATTCTGGCACTCGGGATGAACATGTCGAGCGACTTCTGCCCTAGCCAGTCCGCGCGATACTGGTAGACGGTATCCGGGTAGTACGACTGAACCATCTCGAATAGAATCCGCTCACTCTTCCAGGCTGAACCTCCGAAGCTGGCCTTGGCTTTGGCCTTCCTCTTTTCAAACTCCACAGCCCGCTGCTTGAAATACGAGTCCGCTTTGACGATGGCCTCTGGGTCGACATCCAACGCCCGTCTCCAACGATCACCAAGCGAGATTGTGGGGTGTTCGGCCTCAACGTACTGCCGCACCGCCTGGATATGTCGAGCCCCGGAAGTCACGTGTTCTGACGCCTTGGCGGGAACCCGGCGCTCGTCGTAGGGTTCACCGCACTTCTGATAGAGCAGTCGAAGCAGACGCCGGTGGGCCTCACGGGTCTTCGGTGAGGCGTTCAGAAGCCGGAGTCTCGTGTCGAGACAAGTCGTTCCGCAGTAGTAGTCATCCAGGTCAGCCCAGTAAAGGGCCTCGCCGGCAAGAGATTGGCAGTGGTTGAAGATGAACTCGACAAATGCGATTGCGTCTTGGTCGGCTGTGGACATCTCTGCGATGTAGTTCCTGCTCGTATCATCATCGAAGAGGTTGTCACAGAGTGACACCTGGCCGTGCTCGCTCGCGTATTGATGAAGCATCTCGAACATGGCCGTCGGCTCGAAGTGGTAACGCAAGGTCACATGCGTACAGTCGGTCGACAGTATCGGAGTCACAGAAGCCAACTGGAGTCCAACACCATAGATCGCGGATTCTCGCTCGGTAGATATGAACATCGGATCTCTGTCCCAGCCGGACCCAATCATGGAGGAATCTCCGTCTGCGAACAGCCAGTAGACGTACGGAGGCTCGCCCGTGCGTTCCTCCTCGGACATTCGAGTCGCGTCCCCGGGGACGGCCAAGTAGCTGCCTTGGTAGGCAGGGTTCGCCTTGGCGTATACGGCCTGAACGTTGCGGCCGATTCTGAACCCTCTGAAGACGTCATCAATCTCATGGACGAGCTCTTGGTTGTGGAATATGGCAAGCTGGAATAGCTCAGCGTCAATAGACCGATACTCGCAGTCGAGATTGGGAACCTTCTCGGCCCTCATAAGCCACCCAAGGGCTACCGTCTTCCGCATGGTGGACCTTCCGTTGGTATCGAGCTTCGGCGCGCCGTCAGGATAGTAGTGCTCGGCGAGCATCTCCTGACCGAACCCGGGTTGCACCTTCTGGGCCTCGATGACCTTCTCGTACAGGGCGAGGGCGAACATCTCAGTGGCAGCGGCGTGGCCTTCGTCAGTATCCGCGTCCACTCTGCCCTGTCCAATCTCGTCCTGAGGGAAGAAGGTCGCGGGCTGGAGCATCCGGTAGTAGTTCGGATCATGACGGCACTCGGCCTTGGCCCTGATCGCGAAGACGAATAGGTCCTCAGCTTCTTGCGGTTCCAGGATGTACTTCTGCGAGTAACCGTCGAAGTAGCCTCCGGGGTGGGGGAATAGCAAGTGCATCGACAGCAGATCGGGTATCGCGATGGTGACACCGTCTTGTCTATGCAATTCGAACCGCTTTGGACTGAAGGGGTCCTTGGAGTTCGCATCATCGAACAGCCCGCCAAGGCAGATCTCACCATGGCTCAGGTGGAAGATAGGATATGGGCACGGCGGCTTGGACTCTCTGAGGTCCGCCAGTTGTGACGCATACTTCTTCCCCTGCAGCATTGGACCCCCTCATCGTCTCGACTCATGATGGCGAATGCCACTGACATCCACAAAGGGCCTGCGGTGTAGGGATGTGATTTCGGGTACGTCATGCTCGGACGTCTGAGGCCTAGTTTCAAGTTTGAAGTGCACCACTTAGCCCTCTTGCGCTCGCGTCTACCTGACGCGCCGAAAGTAGCGATATACTGAGATCGCGCATCGCGCAGGTTGCGCGCAAACCATTAGACCCAATCGTAAGACACTCATGAGACTTGGGGGGATCATGACTGACACGGACGATTCTCAGCAGACCGAACCAAAGCAGACGACCAAAGCCAATTCAGAGGTTCCGGATGGCGGCGGCGGCCTGTTTGCAATCATCAATCCACGCTCTGTGAAGTTCGGACTTGTCTTCTTGGCCGTGCTCATTGTGGGACTGATGATCGGACTGGTGGTGGGAGGCGATGATGATGTCGTCGCAGATCTTGAGGCGCAGGTGGAGTCGCTCAGCACTGAGCTTTCGTCAGCAGAGGCCAACTTATCAGAGGCGAACCGCGAGATCGTGTCGTTCCGGGGCGACGCGGAGAATCTCACAGAGCAGGTTGCTGTGCTTCAGGCTTCTGTCCCTTTGCCGGACTACCTAGGCGACTCCGCGTCCTCTGCTCGATCGAATGCGGAGGAGCACGGTTGGACAGTGTCAGAGCAATCGGAACCCTCTCTCAACCCGGCAGGCACGGTATTGTCCCAAGAGCCAGCTGCGGGTACCGAGATGGAGTTGGGCTCCTCTGTGGTCTTGGTTGTAGCAGAGCCGATGCCTACTCAGTGGTACGAGGTGTGGACCAAGTCCGGCAGCGGCAGAGTCGTTACCCCCGTCATCGATTTGCCTGATGTCGAGAGCGGCGACCTCCGCGTGGCATATGAATTCCAGGGAACCGGCCATAATGCGCTTTGGCTGTGCAATATGGTTGGCGGCAAAGAGGACCTTCTTCACAACGAAATCGGGAGCATGAGCAACACCTCTACGCTGTACATCTCTTGGGATGGATGTGTATTCGACATCAATGGCAGTGGCCCGTGGACGGTGACCCTGGAGGCTTTCGGCGTTCCGTCTTCATAGGCTGGCGACTGCACATGATTCAGCGATGGGTCTAACAAGCGCATTCAGCAGAACGCCAGGAGCGATAGACTGAAGGAAGCGCAAAGCGTCAGCTGATGCGCAAACACGTTCGGCAAGGTCTAGGCTTCGTGATGGGGGGCAACATGTCGTGGAACTTGGATGGATTTATGTTTGTGCTAGTAATCGGCTCTGCAATCGTGGTTGGACTGGATGCTCAGAATCTAAAGGCGGGGAAACACAATCTAGGGGGCATTGCCGATACGAGTCCAACCGTCTGGTTCTTGGGCACTTTGCTGCTCTGGATTGTTGTCTTCCCAATGTACATCTTCACACGTTCAAAACTGGTGGCAGCGAACGCCGGAGTGGACTCTGAAATACCCGCTGAGCAGCGACGATGTGCCGTGTGCGACCAACTATACTCTGCAGAGTACGATGGCTGTCCGCACTGCGCGAGAACGCAGAGCGTGCCGACTGGAACAGAGTCACCATAGACTTGCCGAACCAACGCATCGAGCAGACGCGCTGACACACACGGGTACACTGAGATTGTACGGCTCACAGTTCATGTGCAAACCGCTAGGCAAGACTCGGAGGGGGGGGTGGTTATGTTTGGTCGAAGGTCTAAGCAAAGCGGCGTTGTGCGTTCCCGCTCGAAAACAACTACCCCTGATGTTCTCTTGAAGCGCGCCACGGCCATGAAGCGTGATGGTGATTTGAATGGAGCTATCGATACACTTCAGGCGGCCTACGTCCTAATGGCAAGAGAATCAACCATCTACAGAGTAGATACCTACCTCAGACTACCTCTGTACCTGCAAGCAGCAGGACGGAATGATGAAGCATGGTCCGAGTTCAACCGCCTTATCAGCGAGGGGTACCCTAACCAATTGAGCAACTTCAGTATCCAGACGATGGAGCACTCGAAGATTTACAACAAGATGAGGCTCTTTCTCCAACGAGAAGGCAAGTACGATAAAGCGATCGTACAAGGAATGCTCGCTGATCTTGCCTGGTGTAGAGGGCTTCATATGCAAGGGCGTGCGAAGGAGTTTGCGGAGCATACATCTGAAGCTCAATTCGAGAAGACGCTTGAACCGTTGGTCAAGAAAGCTGGAAAGAGCGATTGTGTTACTGAGCTTGTGGAAATCATGCGACAGGCCGTCAGCCACCCGTCACGAGTCGACCTAGCTGCAGCAGCGAAGAGCGCAGCAGCAGTCATCAACCGATCGGACTCTGCCTAGCCAGCGCATCTCCTAGACGCTTGGGGTCGTATCAGTCGATAGATAACGTCCGCCATGACCACTTAGTGTGCCGCCTTCTTGTCGCCTTGTAGCCTTAAAACGGCTCAGAACTAGATAGAATGCTACGGAATCGAAACGGCTTCACGCCAATTCTGACCTGCTATAATCGCGGCCAAGACGGGACGCGTTGAAATGTGTTGGAACCCCCATCTCAGGATTCGAATTCCCTTGGGGGCACCAGATAGCTAACACGGACCCGCCATGTGCGGGTCCGTGTTAGCTTGGGGTACAAGGATATATGTGAACCAGCAACGGTATTCTTGAG
>JAFCZZ010000125.1 GCA_019314085.1 Deltaproteobacteria bacterium
ACAGACTTCGAGGAAAAATCGGAAAGGAGGGCGTGGAAACGGGCCAGATTCGAGGAGAAAGTGGCTCACTTTTCACGACCGAAAATGGCTCAATTTAAAAAGACCATTGACAGTTGTAGGTGTAAGAGAGAATATCCTCGGTCACAGCTCTTTGATCGCCTTCGTTGCGTACTCTCCGATAAATCCCTTATCCGCGAAGCTGAAATAGTCGTCGTTCCCGATAATGATGTGGTCGAAGAAGTTGGTCCTGTGGCCTTGGCGGCCATCATCAGACTCCGGGTAAAGACCTTGTCGTTTTCGCTCGAGGTCGTGGGTTTCCCCAAAATTTCCGTCCCGCCGATCAGACACCTTCATCGGTCTTGCGAAGGAGGAGTTGCCAGTCCTCATTCACCATTGCCTGAATTTGCTTCAGATCGTCCTCTGCCAGGTGCCTGAAGCGACCCTGGAGTTTCAGGTATTCGTTGACCGGGAACCCCCTCGGCGTGTAGTTGATGGTGTAGTGTATGCCGTCGGTCACCTCATACAGCGGGAAAATGCCGGTCTCCACGGCCATTCGTGCGATCTTGACCGACATCTCCGAGGGCATACGCCATCCGGTGGGGCAAGTCGTATAGATGTGGAGAAAGCGGGAGCCTTTTGTTTCCCTGGCCCTCTCGACCTTCCTGATAAGATCTTCGGGGAAGGCGATACTCGCCGTGGCGGCATAGGGGATGCGGTGGGCCGCAAGGGTCTCGACGATGTTTTTCTTGCGCCCCCTCTTCCATTGGATGCCGGGGGTTGTGGTGGTCCATGCACCGTAGGGGGTAGCGGAGCTGCGTTGAACCCCGGTATTCATATAGGCCTCGTTGTCGTAACAGACATAGATGAAATCCTCATTCCGCTCGACGGCCCCGCTCAGGGCCTGGAATCCGATATCGAAGGTTCCCCCGTCACCGGCCCAGGTAACGACGGTTGTTTCCCGGTCTCCCTTTACGTCCAGTGCGGCCCGGACACCGCTCGCGACGGAGCCGCCCGCTTCAAAGGCGGAATGAAGAATGGGAACCTGGAGGGTCGATTGGGGATAGGGGCCCGCTATGATCGACCAGCAGCATGCGGGAAGGACAATGATGGTCTTTTCCCCCATGGCCTTGAGGAAGAATTTCATGGCAATGGCGGCGCCGCAGCCGGGACAGCCCACGTGTCCGGAATACATGTAATCCTTTTCAGGAACGTTCAGCCGCATCATGCACCTCCTTGAGCCCTATCCATATATCTTCCCTCTCCGGCCTGTCCGACAGTTGTGTCTGCCGGTATATTCCCTCAAGGACATCCTTCGTGACGTCACGGCCGCCGAGGCCGGCAACGAAACCGAAGACGGGCGGGTGGCCGGGGCTGTTGCACAGGGCGGCCCGTACCTCCTGTGCGAATATGCCGCTTGCGCCGAAGGAAAAATTGCGATCGATGACGGCAACCTTCTGTGCCGGGCCGAGAATCCTGCGGATGGCCTCCATGGGGAAAGGCCTGAAGAGCTTTATCTTCAGGAGTCCCACCTTTTCTCCCCGATTTCGCAGTTCCTCAATTAGCTCACGGCAGGTGCTTGTCACGGTCCCCGATGTGACAAGAATAATCTCCGCATCGCCGCATTCCACCGGTTCTACGGCAGTATAACGGCGATCGAAGACACCGGCAAAACGTTCCTCTATCTCCGGGAGCAGATCCAGCGCGGCCTCCATCCCTGCCGCGATGCTGCGGCGCATCTCCATATACGCGTCCGGTGTCACCAGTGATCCGAAGGCGCAGGGATTGTTCGTGTCGAGCTGAAACCGCGGGGTGAAGGGGGGAAGAAATCGATCCACGGCCTCCTGCTCCGGGATATCGACCGGTTCGTAGGTGTGAGACAGGAAAAATGCGTCGAGAACGACCATGACGGGGAGATTGACCATCTCCGCCAAGAGAAAGGCCTGGATCGTCGTGTCGAGGGTTTCCTGCCCGTCCTCGCAGTAGAGCTGAATCCAGCCGGTGTCCCGTTGGGCCAGGCTGTCTGTCTGGTCGGTCCATATGTTCCATCCCGGTCCCAGGGCGCGGTTCACCTCGGCCATGACGATCGGGAGTCGCGCTCCAGATGTCCAGTGCAAGAGCTCGTGCATCAGGGCCAACCCCTGTGATGAGGTCGCCGTAAAGGTCCGAACGCCACTGCTCGCCGCCCCGATCAGGGCCGCCAGCGCGGAATGCTCACTCTCAACCTTCAGGAACCGGGCATCCAGGGATCCGTCGGCGCAGAAGTCGGAGAGGCGCTCAACAATGTGTGTCTGAGGTGTGATCGGATATGCCGAAATAACATTAACTCGGGCAAGACGCACCGCTTCGGCCACCGCCTGACTCCCCTCAATGACCTTCTTCATACGCTTCCTCCTCTAGAATCATGGCGTTGCGCGGACACTCGACGACACAAATACCGCACCCCTTGCAGTAGTCGTAATCGATATATCTCCCTAGGGGTCCGGAGTCCTTTTTGACGGCCAGGTCGGGACAGAAAAGGTAACAGTTATCGCATTGATTGCACAGTCCGCAGTTGAAACAGCGTTCCGTCTCTCTGATGGCAAGATCTGCCGATATCTTGAGGCTTATCTCTCCGAAGGTGCGGGTTCTCTCCTCCTTGAGAAGCCGGGGTTGTTTCACCCGGGGTCCGAATTGAAAATAGTCCGCGTTTATCTCGTCGTAGGTGACGACATGAGAACTGCGCTCGCCTCGGGGGCCCTGCATATATACCTCCATTGAAAGAGCGGGACCCGCACCCACGCGACATGCCGCCAGCCTTGACTGAACCGATTTGTTTCCCTCCGTAAAGAGGCTGTCGAGGGCCATTGCCGCTTCCTTCCCCGAGGCCACGGCGTGCGCGACGCTCTTGATTCCATTCGTCAGGTCTCCACCGTAAACGAAAATGCCTCCAGCCTTCTGCTCCATCACACAATGGTCCAGGCACAGAACGCCGGTCCCCCCATCAGGCGGCTCGTACCATGGTTCTCCGGCCCGTTCTCCGATAGCCGTAAAAAGGTGGCTGACCTGTATCTCCTCCGGTTTGCCCTCTTCTGGTTCGATGTGTGCTCGCCCGTCGGTGTCGGTTCCGGCGATCTTCATGGAGCATAGTTCAATGACAAGATCGCTGCCGCCTTTTCTGATAGAAACGGGTGCTAGGAGCTCCCGGAGTTCCACCCCCTCGTCGAGGGCCATCTCAATCTCCTCGCCGAAGGCGGGCATGTCCTGCCGTCTGCGGCGATAGATAATCTGCGCCTGTCCCCCGAGACGAATGATGGAGCGGGCCACGTCGACGGCGGCGTTCCCCCCCCCGATAATTGCCACCTTCCCGCTGAATGTGCGCACTTTGCCTTCGCGAATCTCACGGAGGAAGGAAAGCCCGTCCTGTACCTCCTCCAGTTCCTCACCGGGGATTCCCAGAACCATCGCCCGGCCATGGCCACAGGCGAGGAAGAAGGCATCATACTCCTTGGCAAGGGAGTTCAAGTCCTGCCGCCCGAGGGATTTCCCCGTTTGTATCCGAACGCCGATCTCTTCGATCCGTTGGATCTCTTCTTTTAGTACGGCACGAGGGAGACGGTAGGAGGGGATTCCCCATCTCAGAACTCCCCCCGGTTCATCCGCCGCCTCGAAAACGTCGGTTCTGTAACCGAGAAGTGTCAGAAAATAGGCCGCCGCCAGTCCGCCGGGACCGGCGCCGATGACGGCGATTTTCTGTCTTTTCGGGGCGCGCTTTTCCATCTTCGGTTTGAAGGCGTTTCGATGTGCCGTATTTGCAAGAAATTTTTCTATCACATGAATGGCGATGGCCTCGTCGAATTCGGCGCGGTTGCAGACACTCTCACAGGGATGGAAACAGACACGGCCGCAGATACCCGGGAAGGGGTTTTCCCTGAGGATGGTCTCCCAGGCATCCTTAAAGAAACCCTGTGTGGTCAGCATCTGGATCCTTCCGATATCTTCGGCGGCGGGGCATGCGGCACTGCAGGGGGCCGTCTTTTCCTCGAAGCGGGGTCGCAGGAAACGCCACGAGCCTGTTTTGTTTCCCTCCGTTGTCAGATACGAACGGGGAATGAAGAGAGATATTTCTCGGGGAGTATCTGCCTTTTTATCCATTGCCTCCCTCCATCGATCCCGGACGCCGGATTTTCCTGAAGGCGTCTTCAGCGGCCCGGATGTTCAATTCTGTTGCAATCGGTATTTCCTCCCCTATGGCCTGTGCGATGTCATCGAGGGGAGGCATGCCGAGAAGGGAGGCGAAGGCCCCTATCATCGCGGTATTGACGATAGGATGAGTCCGGCTTCCCAGCTTGTGGTTCAGCGCAATTCGGCTTGCATCGACAGAGGCCACAGAAAAGCCCGCGAACGCGTCCATTTCGGAAAATGATTCGGGGGCATTGATCAATATCCACCCTCCGGGCTTGAGGCCCTTCGTTACATCGATGCCTTGGAGCAGCGTCCGGTCCTGAACAACGACATGATCAGGGGTGTATACGTTGGTTCTCGATAATATTTTCTTGTTGTCCAGCCTCAGATAGGCCTCCACCGGGGCCCCCCTCCTCTCTACGCCGAAGACGGGAAAGGTCTGAACTTCGTGACCCGCTCGGAAGAATGCCTTGGCAAGTATGATCGCTGCGATAACCGTTCCCTGCCCGCCACGACCATGAAAGCGGATTTCGGTCATGGGGTCTCCCCTCTCTGTTCGGACCGGCTCCAGACAGCGACTACGGCAGTGGCCGGCTTGTCGGCAAGAGCCCGAAAGCTGTGGTTGATGTCCGATTCAAAATAGAGCGAGTCGCCAGGATGAAGCACCTCAATTCGATCATCTGTCCGGAACTCCAGCATCCCTTCAAGGAGGTACAGAAACTCCTCGCCGGGATGGTTTACGAAGATCATCTCTCCCGTGCCCATTGGCTGAAATTCGACGAAGAGCGGCTCCATATGCTTGTCCGGTTTCTGTGTCTCCAGCGATTCATAAACATAATCAACTTCACCCTGGTGGTGGTGCGGCCGCCGCTCGATCCTGACGCGTTCACCGGCGCGGGTCACAGAGATCTTGATGTCCTCGGATACCTCTTCGAAAAAGTAGGACATACTAACCCGCAGGGATTGAGCCAGCTTGATCAGCGTTGCAACCGGCGGGATGGCCTCGCCGCCCTCAATCTCTTCCAGCACAGATCGGGCAAGACCGGTCTTTGTCGACAGGTCTTGGAGCGTATGGCGCCTCTTTTCCCTCAGTTCCCGGACCTTCATGCCGATCCTCAGGCCTTCAACGGTATCCGGTTTTCTGCCTTTTCGTGCAGTCATCGCTATACCTCGCTACGAAAATTTTACTGTTTTGACCTTTCGGGAAATTACATGATACCGATCAGATGGAGCATCATGATGGGGGGAAACAGAGTGGAGGATGTGAGAAATTACCAGCA
>JAFCZZ010000126.1 GCA_019314085.1 Deltaproteobacteria bacterium
GGAAATAAGATAGAGATGATACTCGTGGACACCGGGTACAAGGTCACCGAGGCCATAGCGGCGGTCAGAAAGTTTGCCGTCAGTGACCGGGTGGACATGATCGCCACCTGGGGCGCCGGTGAAGGACTTGCCGCGAAACCGATTGTCCAGCGGTATAAGATCCCCACGATCAATTACTCAACCAGTTGGGAAATCCTTGAAAAACCGATCGATTATATGTATCTTCCCTTCGGGAGCTATCGGTTGGATTGTTACGCGGTCCTGGAGTATATCGCCGCAACCCATAAGGGAAAGGAACCGCCGAAGGTCGGTCTGCTGACTTACAACAACGCTTACGGGAGGTCGATACACAAACCGAGCAGGGAGTATGCCGAAAAACATGGCATCGATATCGTGGCGATCGAAGAATTCCCCCCGAAGACACTCGATCTGACGACAGAGGTGCTCAGATTGCAGAGGAGCGGCGCGGAGTATGTCTTCATGCAGATGCTCCCCGCGGCGATCATCACCACCTTTAAATGCGCCGATAGGGTACAGTACGAGCCGCAATTCTTCGGGACATGGACCTCTACCGATCCCGACTTCTTCACGATGGGAAAGGGATTGATCCGGAACCGTCTGATGATGCAGTTCCCCGGCTCTCTGCCGGTTGATAAAACCGAGGGCATCAAGGTCATGGAGGATATGTGGAAACGGTATGGCACGGTTGACTCTTTCGACGCGTCCTACTGGGAAGGTGTCGTCATGGGGATGATTATGGAACGTGCCTTTGTCCGGGCCCAGGAGAAGTATGGGAAGATAACGAGAGAGACGATCAACAAGGCGATGGAATCCTTCTCCAACGAGAATTTCGGGGGGTTGGTGCCCGACGTCTCCTATTCGAAGACGAATCACGAGGGTTCATTCAAGGGGAGGATCGTCAGGGTATCTGAGAATGGGGAATATGTTCCCGTCACGAACTTCTTCGTTCCCGGGAAGGGAGAAATACAGGTTCTGGGGGGGTAAATGAAGGCTTTCAGAGGTCAGCCGGATATCTTTAAAAAGATATCCGGCGACGGAAAACGTGCCGATCTGGGAGTAACCCAGCTCACGTTGAGCTTCGGAGGTGTGATGGCGCTCAGCGACGTCGACTTCGAGCTTAAGACCGGCGAGTTGTTCGCCATTATCGGTCCCAACGGTGCGGGGAAGACCAGTCTCCTGAACTGTCTGACCGGTTTCTACCGGCCGCAGGAGGGGCGGATCGTCTTCAACGGCGAAGATATAACGAATCTGCCGGCGCACGGGCTTGTAAGCCGCGGCGTCGGCAGAACATTTCAGAATATCGAACTGTTTCCCGGAATGACCGTCCTGTCAAACATGCTCCTGGCGCGCCATGCCCACTGTCGCTACGGGCTGGGACGGGCATTCCTCTTTTCGCCCGGTGTGCGCAGGGAGGAGATCCGGCACCGTATCGTCGTGGAGGAGTTGATCGATTTTCTGGAGATGCAGGCTATTCGGAAGAAGCCGGTCGGGTCGCTTCCCTACGGTCTGCGCAAACGGGTCGAACTCGGGCGGGCGCTGGCACTCGAACCGAAACTTCTGGTGTTGGACGAACCCTTTGCGGGGATGAATCTCGAAGAGAAGGAAGATATGGTCAGGTTTTTATCCGAGCTGAACAGTCAGTGGGGGCAGACGATGATACTTGTCGAACACGACATGTCTATCGTGATGACCATCTCCAATCGTGTCATGGTCTTGAATTTCGGTGAGAAATTGTACGAGGGGACCCCTGAGGAAGTGCAGAACGACCCGGAGGTTATACGGGCCTACCTGGGGGACACACAGTGAATCAGAAGCCGGAAAACCCAAAACTCCAAGAGGGAATACATTCGAGGCCGGAGGCCGGCCTCACGCTCCCGCAGATTCTGCTCCAGCAGGCGGAAAGAGCGGGGGGGCGCACCGCCATCCGCGAAAAGGCGTATGGCATCTGGCAGACATACACCTGGCGGGATTACCTGGCCTTTACAAAAAAAGTGGGGTTGGGATTGTATGCCCTCGGCCTGAGGAGGGGGGACAATGTCGGGATTATCATAGACAACCACCCGGAATGGCTCTTTAGTCAATTGGGGGGGCAGGCGCTCGGAGCCGTTATGCTCAATCTCTTTACCTCTGCCGTGAGCAGTGAGATGGCGGGGACCCTGAACAGAATCGATGCCGCGTATGTCATCGCGCAGGACCAGGAGCAGGTGGATAAGCTCCTGGAGATGCGAGACTCTCTTTCCCATGTACGAAAAATTATATACGTCGACCGGACCGGGATGAGCTCGTATCGGGACAATGAGTGGCTTATCAGCTTTGCCGACTTGCTGGATGCTGGCGAGGCCTTGGACACACAGGACCCGGAGCTCTTTGCCCGGGAGGTGGGGAAGGGGAGATCGGACGATATCGCCCTGATGATCATGACGTCGGGGACGACCGGGATATCAAAGCTGGCTATGATGTCGCACAGCAATTTTGCCGAGATGGCGGCAAGCTGGCTGGAGACGATCCCCTCCGGTATGGATGTGGACTGGCTGTCGATGTCTCCCCCCGCATGGATTGTCGACCAGATGTGGGTAGGGGTGGCCCTGGTCGGCGGGATGACGATGAACTTTCCCGAGACCCAGGAGACGGTTCTGGAGGATTTCCGCGAACTGGGTCCCAATATACTTATTACGTCATCCCGTTTCTGGGAGGATCTCGCTTCTACTATTCGTGTAAAGATAGGCGATGCCGGTCTGGTGCGAAGAAAACTATTCCATCTGGCGGAGTATGTCGGAGGCAGGATCACCGATCAGGAGTCACAGGGCAACCCCCCAGGGCTTGTTCTCAGGTGTGCGGGATGGTTGGCCTCAGTTACCGTTTTCCACCCTCTCCTGGACCGGATCGGCTGCTCCCGGTTCTCCAGCGCGTACACGGGGGGGCACCCGATCAGTCCTGATGTGATACGCTTCTTCCGTTCGCTGGGGCTTAATCTTAAACAGTGCTATGGACTGACGGAATCCGGGGGGATATTCCAGATACAGCCCGACAATGAGATCAAGGCCGAGACGGTCGGCAGGCCCCTCACCGGGATGGAGGTGAAGATATCCGAGGATCAGGAGGTTTTTCTCTCGAGCAGGACGGTGTTCAGGGGGTATCATAACGATTTCGAGGCAACGAAGGCCGCGTTTGTGGATGGCTGGCTGAGGACCGGGGATGCCGGTTATCTCGATGATGACGGGCACCTTGTCATCATCGGACGCCGTGAGGAGATCATCCGCAACAAGCAGGGTGAGGCCTTCTCTCCCGATTTTATAGAGACACGCCTGAAATTCAGCACCTACCTGCGGGAGGCGGTCACCTTCGGTGAGGGACGCCCCTACATAACCGCGCTGATCAATATCGATATGGGGAATGTCGGCAACTGGGCCGAGGAGAGAATGATCCCCTATACCACCTATACGGACCTTTCCCAGCGACCGGAGGTGGAGGAGTTGGTGAGCGGGGAGATCAGAGCGGTCAATGAACGGCTGCCGGATGCCATGAAGATACGCCGGTGTATCCTCCTCTACAAGCTCCTCGATGCGGATGACGAGGAGCTGACACGGACGGGGAAGGTGCGCAGGAGGTTCGTCTACGGACTCTATCTGAAGCTTATCAACGCCATGTATGAAGACAAGGACGCCCTGGACGTTAAGACAACGGTTCGCTATCGGGACGGGCAGGTGGGCACGCTGGAAACCAGGGTACGTATATTGAAACTTGATTGAGACGGGAGAGGTGTCGTATGGAATTTTTCATCCAGCTTTTGGTGAATGGACTGAGCATCGGCTTTCTCTATGGCCTGGCAGCCATGGGATTTGTCATGATCTTTAAATCATCCAGTGTGCTCAATTTTGCGCATGGAGAGTTGATGGCGCTGGGGGCGTTCGTATTCCTGGTTCTGATCGGATGGGCGGAGGTGCCCGTCTACCTGGCCTTTCCCCTGGCCCTTGCCGCCTGTTTCCTCCTCGGCTTCGTCGTCGAACGGCTCTTCCTGCGCCCGCTGATCGGAGAGCCCCTTATCTATGTCATCATGCTCACCGTGGGGCTGGCCTCGATATTCAAGGGGGCTATGCTGCTCGTATGGGGCGGGAACCTCTATACCTTTCCCGATTTCCTCCCGGCGGGCCTCACCATACGCTGGGGGAGCGTCTACATACCTCCGGTGTATGTCGTGTCGATCGCAGTCGGCCTGATCTTCCTCATGCTCTTCGGCCTCTTTTTCAAGTACTCCTCCCAGGGTATCTATATGCGATCGGTCGCGGATAACCAGCCGGCCGCCCTCTCGCTGGGGGTACACGTGCGGAAGGTCTTTGCCCTCTCCTGGGCCATCGCGGCCCTCGTGGCGGGGATGAGCGGAATCGTCCTCGGCACCATCAACGGGATCAATGTCCACGATCTCTCTTCCATAGGGCTCAAGGTCTTTCCGGTGGTCATACTGGGGGGTCTGGACAGCATCGGAGGGGCCGTGATTGGAGGGATCATCATTGGCCTGCTGGAGACGTTCACCGGCGGGTATATCTCCACATCACTGCGGGACGTGATCCCGTACATCGTCTTGGTATTCATATTGATGGTAAAACCTTACGGCCTCTTCGGCCTGGTAGAGATTGAAAGGGTCTAATGAGAAAGTTACGTTTTCACCCCTGTGGTAATTTCAATGATCGATACGGGCAGGAGCTGACGATCTTCGAGACGGATTTCGGTCGCGCATCGCTGATAGCGGGGCTGGTGATCCTGTTCGGGGTTGTTCCGTATATAAGCGGGCCCTATCTCCTCTACGTCCTCAACACGATCGCCATCACCGCCATAGCTGCGATCGGTCTGAACATACTGATAGGCTTTACCGGTCAGCTTTCCCTCGGACATGGGGCCTTTTTCGGTGTGGGCGCATACGCAGCCGCCATACTTGCCACGGATGCGGGGTTCCCCTTCCTCCTTTCCGTTCCCTGCGCGGGGTTGATTACCGCCTTTGTGGGGGTGCTCTTTGGACTGCCGTCGTGGAGGCTGAAGGGCCTCTATCTCACCATCGCGACCCTTGCCGGGCAGTTTATCATCGAGTATCTTCTCATACACTGGGAAGGGCTGACGAAGGGAACCATGGGGATCGTCCTCCCCGAAGTATCCCTCTTCGGCGTGGCGCTGGGGGGTGATCGAAGCTTTTTCTATATCGCCTATCTCTGCCTCATTGCGATGACCTTGTTTGCCGTCAACCTCATGAGGACTCGGTATGGGAGGGCGTTTGTGGCGATACGCGACAACGACCGGGCCGCCGAGGGGATGGGCATCCCGATATTCCCCTACAAGCTTCTCTCATTCGGCATCAGTTCCTTTTATGCGGGGGTTGCCGGCGCCCTGTGGGCCTATTACATGGTCAGTATCACGACGGAACCCTTTCCGTGGAATTCATCGCGATGGTTATCATAGGCGGGCTGGGGAGTATTGCCGGCGCCATATACGGGGCGCTCTTTATCACGGGGCTGAATGAGGGGCTTCGGTGGCTGACGGATATGCTCATGAGCACCGATATGCTCAGCGCGGTGGGGCTTTCAATGGCACCGCTGCGTGAGCTCGCGTTCGGATCGGCGATTGTCCTCTTCATCCTGCTGGAGCCGCGTGGTCTGGCCGAGGTCTGGCGGATTATCCGCTCCAATTTCCGGCTCTGGCCGTTCTCCTATTGAGGGTTTAAGACAAGAGGGAATCATGCAAGAAGACAACATTCTGCTTCAACTGAACAATATCAGCGTCGTCTATTCGGATGTTATCCAGGTCCTGAAGGGGGTTTCGCTTGCGGTCAGGGAGAATCATATTGTATCGCTCCTCGGGAGCAACGGGGCCGGGAAGACCACCACACTGAAGGCCATCTCGGGGCTCCTGAAAACGGAGAACGGAAAGGTCACGGACGGGGATATCATATATGAAAAGACCTCCATTCAGAATTCTCCCCCGGAGACCATAACACGCCGCGGCATCATCCAGGTGCTTGAGGGAAGACAACCCTTCAAGTATCTGACGATAGAGGAGAATCTGAGGGTCGGCACGGCCACGCGGTGGGGTAAACCGTACAAAAAGGATCTGGACCTGATATATGATTACTTTCCACCCCTGAAAAAACGGCGGAAGGCCCTGGCCGGCTACTGTAGTGGTGGTGAACTTCAGATGCTCGTCATGGGACGCGCCCTGATGGCGCATCCCCGGCTGCTCCTGCTGGACGAGCCGTCTCTGGGACTTGCCCCTCTGGTGGTCAAGGAGATATTCGAGATCATAGAGCGGATCAACCGGGAACAGGCGACAACGATCGTTCTCGTCGAGCAGAACGCGAACATGGCGCTCCAGATAGCGCACTACGGGTATATCATGGAGAACGGCAGGATTGTCATGGAGGGGGTCTCATCCGATCTCAGGGAAAACCCCGATATCAAGGAGTTTTACCTCGGGATGGGGGCGGCTGGTAGCGAAAAATCATACAAAGACGTCAAGTCGTACAAGAGACGCAAGCGGTGGTTGTGAGGGTAACGGAGTGAGGAGTAACGGGTGAGGAGCGAGGGGTATAAAGAGGGGCAGACCCCTGATCGATGAGAGGGGATGCGGGTAGAGAAGCGTTACGAGGAGGAGGCATCCTTCATCTTGAGCTGGATGCTGCTCTTTCCTTTCCAATGATTCATCTGGGGGGAAAAGACGATGTCGGCCGTTGATTCGGAAAGGGGGTCGGACAGGTGCCCGTTGTTGAACCATATGGCATCAAAGTATGTACTGTTCCCATGAACGCGCATTCTCAGGTGATTGTTTCCGACTACCTTCGGGGATGAAATCGTTACCTTCCGTGCACAGAGGAGGGGCTCGGGATTCATGCTTCCAAAGGGGGCCAGCATCTCTATCTGAGAGATGAGGGTATAATCTATTTCATCCAGACCGCAGAGGGCATCTATGGCGGTCTGGGGAGACAACCGTTCGTCACCAATCTCCTCCCGCACCGTAGCGCTTAACATCGTGGAGAATTTTTCTATATCTTTCTCCCGTATGGAGATTCCGGCTGCATACCGGTGTCCGCCATAGGAAAGCAGCAGAGAGGAACATTTCTTATCCAGCCCTTCATACAGGTTGAATCCCGATCCCGACAAGCCGGGACTCCTGCCTGACCCCTTTCCAATGCCGTCTTTGATGCTGATCAGTATCGCAGGCATGTAATATCGGTCCACAAGCTTTGATGCCACAATACCTATGACGCCCGGATGCCATTTGTGAGACGACAAAACAAGAGAATTTACACTGTCAATATCAATATTTGCATGTATTTCTGCCAGTGTTTCGTCGAGAATGGTTTTCTCGATCTCCCGGCGTTCTCTGTTATATGAGTCGAGGCGCTCGGCAAGCAGTGCCGCCCTGCCTTCATCCTCGGTAAGGAGGAGCTCAACGGCATCGTTGGGAGAACCGACCCTGCCCGCGGCATTGATACGTGGAATGAGTCTGAATGCCGCCGATTCGGAACTGACACCACGGCCTCCCATATCGCTTATCGCCATCAGCGCCTTGAGACCCCGACTTGTCGGGGTATTGCTCGCCACGCCGAGTCCTATCTTTGCGAGGATCCTGTTTTCGTCGATGAGAGGGACAACGTCACCGATGGTTCCGATGGCCACCAGATCCAGATACTTCATGAGATTCGGGTATTCCCTCTCTTTCCAGAAACCCAGATCTCGAAGCTTTCCGCGCAGGGCGATTAAAAGATTAAAGACGACACCTACCCCGGCGAGCGGCTTGAAGGGGAAGGGGCAGTCACGGCGATGGGGATTGATGACGGCGCTGCAGTCGGGGATGATATCGGGAACTTCATGATGATCTGTTACGATCACATCAATGCCCGAGGTGGTTGCGTAGGCTATTTCCTCATGATCGGAGATACCGCAGTCCACCGTTATGATAAGGTTGGTTCCATCACCCCTGAATCTGTCGATTGCGGCCTTGCCCAGGCCATACCCCTCTTCGATCCTTCCGGGGATGTAGTAGGTTGTCCGATCATGGATTCCCCTGAGAAATTTTACCAAAATTGCGGTAGATGTGATGCCGTCCGCATCATAATCCCCATAGATAACGATCTGTTCTCTTCCCAGGATTGGTGCAAGTGTTCCAGGGAAGGGAAGAGAAACTTTTTGGCTTCATCCGGGGCTGTTATACCACGGGCAATCAGTATCTGTGATATGAGGGGGGAGATTCCCAGTTCCCGGGTCAGGAGAGATTGGACCTCTTCGTTGGTATCAGGGTCTTTCCAGCGGGTGATTGGCAGCATGCTTTTCTGTCCTGATCAGGTTAAATTTGGACTATAGTCAAGGCACCCGACCGTGTCAAGGAGGGATTTATTCCTTGATGTTTCAGGGATCGAATGTTACGAAGACTGTATGCGGGAAAGGGGTGTGATAACAAGGAATCTGAGACTGCACCGCAGGGATATCGCCTATGTCAAATATATCCTTGAGGGGTATGAAGGCCTTGCGACAGTTACCACTATTGATAGGAGCGAGTCGGTGGTACAGCTTTCCATAGTACCGGATTTTATCTCCGATGTTGACGGAATACTGGAGGCGTTAAAGG
>JAFCZZ010000618.1 GCA_019314085.1 Deltaproteobacteria bacterium
TTCATGTGGAAGGCATGGCTGAGGACGGCCTGCCTATTCCTGAGTCACGATCTTCCGCATCCTGGGTTCTGGTATAACAACACCCCCGAAAGGCCCGAAAAAACTGATCGAAGTCGCATGCCTGCGAGGGAGCGAGCGGATGAAAAGGGATGGGTTCGGGCGTAAGAGAAGGCCGGTCCGGTCATAATCTCCGGCTGATACTTCCCGAACGTGAGGATTAAGTGATTCTTATCGTCTGTTGTGTCAGGCCCTTATGTTCCGGCGACATAATCACTGCCTCTTAAAGTGTAGTCCAACTGCGAAAAGAGAGAGTGCTGCCACCACGCCAATTGCCTCAAAACCCGGTGTCGCACGAGTTGCTGAATCTTCAGGCAGGATAACATAAAGGTCATTTCCGTCGCTCAGGACGATCTCTTTTCCATCCGGCGACCACTGTTGCATGAAGTATCTCCCGCCCCCAAGGGTCAGAGCGGTGAGATCGGAACCATCGGTCTTCGTCACCCAGAGAGCCGTCTGGTTTCTGGACTCCGACCTGAACACGAGCCTGCTGCCGTCCGGCGACCAGGCCGGGGACTGATCCCAGTTTCCGGAGGTCAACTGCTTTGAACCTGACCCATCAGCAGATGTCATCCATAGAGAAAATTCCGGCCATTTATCAGGGGGAGTAGCGACGACATACGCAAATGCGTCCCCATCGGGCGACCACATATATTCAGACACATTTCCTTCGCTGCACGTCACCTGCATCTTTCCTGTTCCGTCGTTCTGCATGATCCAGATCTCACGGTTTCCGGAGATATCCGAAATATATGCGATATTATCCCCGTGGGGCTGCCATTGAGGAAAACACGCATCCCCACCGGTCGTCAGTTGTCGCTTGTTGCTGCCGTCTGCATCCATAATCCAGATATCAGCATCATTCCGGATATCCGAAATATTCGCTGCAGGTGATCCTTTTGCAACAGTGTCAACAAAGTACTTCCAAATTGCCGCATTATCAAAGAGGCAGGCGGTATAGACAATCTGCTTCCCGTCAGCGCTCCAGTCCGCCCCGTATCCGGAGAGTGCCAGACCGGGGATGATGCGGCCTCCTTCGGTCAGGCGCACCCTCCCGGTTCCGTCCGGGAAACGAAGTGAAGGCGATCTCTTCTCCACCCGGCGACCAGAAGGGATAGGAATTGAGTGCCGAATCGTTCGTCAGCTGGACGATAGATGCTGCCGCTACCGGATGAGCACAGGCAATCAGCAGCAGAACGATACATACCGTTTTTAGATCCATACTGACACCTTTCATGCAAATCATGGATAGATAACACAGGAAGTTGAAGCATCCTCTCTACCAATATTATGCCATATACCAAACCAAACCCAACATTCAGCATGTACCTTCACTTCCACAGTATAGGAAAAAGCTGAAGATGATACAATTATATTGTCAACACTGGATTGTACGCAATAAACTGTGTAGACAGGTATTACCTTCTCATTTGAACCACCGGGCCAGCTAACCTTGATCGTAGTGCTAAGCTCGCATCTAAATAATGTGAATTGCTGACTGTAGGTTAAACATCCACTAACTGACCAATCTACCATAACTTGACGAGTACCATCTGAGCGCTGATATAATACAGCAGAATTAATCTTTGCCGACGAATTCGAATTAAATTGTTGAACAGGACCACAAGAACCGATTGGTGTGTTAGCCCAATTTCCCCAGTCACCCCAGCCCATCTCTACACCTCAAAGTATCCTTCACGAATCAGGTATTGTGGCAAAACCCAGCCGTTGCAATAGATCATATTCTCGTCCCTCCTGACAATATCAGGATCTGAATACTGTTGAAACACCCAGAATTTGTTGTTATACGGCATATATGGTGAACTGTCATCACCCAGTGGAGTTCCCACAGGTTTTTCTTTAATTGTCCTATACACAGCCCGGAGATCAGTGTTTGCTTGTCCAATTTGATGAGTTTTCTGGCAGTCCGGATAGACAGACGGTTGGTAACAGATGGTCAGAGCATTTTTAGAGCAATAATTCAACTTCAGATGGTCATTGCTACATTCTCCAATGATAACAACGTCGAAGTCCTCTTCTTTCAACCGATCCATAAAAGTATGGTAATTATAATCATACCATGTCAGATCAGGAAAAATGTCCCAGAATTCTCCGGGGAACGCACCAACTGCAATTGCCCTTTTAGCACTCTTTGGCAGCGCCATTTTCGGCTCAAATGTATCAAAGACGAAATTTTCTGGCATATGGAGTTGACACTGCTCATCCACACAGGGGCCACCTGGCCATATAGGAATTTTTGTAATAACTTGATTTACTTCCTTATTGTGAATATTATTCCAAAACAGCATAAAGTCGCGATTTTGAGCCTCCACCCACGTTTTATAGGAATCGACGAACTGATATGAAATTGGCATGTTTATATGCTCAAAGAGGTCAGCAAAAACAGCACCAATGGG
>JAFCZZ010000127.1 GCA_019314085.1 Deltaproteobacteria bacterium
ATTACATTATGGCTGTCATTTTTGCAGCTTTCTTTGTTGCGCATATCTATCTTGCAACAACGGGCCATACCGTCTCTGCCGATTTTATCGCCATGGTTACAGGATATGCCGACAAGGAAGAGCATTAAAAGATAATTCTCCGATTTGCTTCTCCCAAAACAGATTTGCACAATAACCGATCCCGTCAAGAGATGTCCGCGGTTTCTAATAACAACGCCGTCGATTTTCGGTTTTTTCTTTCGGTGATCCCGGCAATGGCGAGGAAAGGGGGCGGGGATGTGTCTCTACCGTTAGAACTTTGCCCCCGTTTCGGTCTTGCCTCGGTTGTTGCAGCGGAAAAACTCTCTTGGGCAGAGGCTGTTTGGTGGTGGAATACCACCGATCTTGCCAGATGAAACCGCCTGTTACCAGACAGTCCTATAAGATTCTGATCCTATGGTTTTGTTTTTTCTCAGTGATCACTCTCCGATCCACCCCGCCTAAAGGGTCAACCCATGATGACCCTTCATTCAGCCTCTTTCATCCCGTGGCGAGTGCTTCACGTGCCTCGCAATTGATGATGCGTATGCTTCTTCCTCTGACTCGTATGATGTTTTCCTCCACCAACTTTTTCAATACGCGGGAAATTGTCTCCGGTGTGGTACCCAGTATCTTCGACAACTCTCTCTGGCTTATAGCCAGTTTGGCGATGGCACCTTCACTACAGGTGTTTTTAAGGTTTGAGAAAAGGACAAAGTATGCCACTCGTTTTGGCACTTCCATCAGCGACAGTGATTCAATAAGTAGCATGGCCTCTTTCAATCTGACTGAAAGAATGGAGAGCATATTAAAGAGAATCGTCGGATCTTCCCTTGCGAGATCTTTAAACACGGTGTCGGGAACGACAAGGAGGGTACTCTTCTCCAGTGTCATGGCATTTGCAGGGAATAGGCAATCCGAAAAAACGGCACACATACCAAATAGTTGTCCCGGTCCCAGGAGACAAAGGGTTTGCTCTTTTCCATCGTGAGAACTCTTAGACATCTTTACCGTGCCTCTAGCGACTATGTAAAAGTCACGAATCTCATGCCCATCGCCAACGATAAACTGTCCTGCCCTGTATTTTTTCTCAATCGCCGATTTTGCGAGGATCTCCATCTGGGCTTCGGAAAGACTCTTTCCAAGGGGGGTGCTTTGTAAAAAAGACAATATATCCATAGCGATCTGTATACAATACATTTTGTTTTTTAGCAAATAAGTTGAGTGAAGTACTCAATAATAGGTAGGTTAAGAAGTTGGAAGGGGGTGTTCTATAAAAACAACAACTATGGAGGTCATCGTTGCAGCTTGCTTGGTTGTCTATATCTCCCTTGCAACGACGGGCCACATCGTTCTTGTCGATTGTATCGCCATGGTTATTGGATATGCTGAAAAGGAAGAGCATTACAAAAATTCTCCGATGGTCACGCTCCACAAGGCCTCCCGCCCGACTTTTCTCAGTTTCGTGTGGATAGGGGAAACACATTATTAAAACTAGAGTTTTCTTTTAGACAACTGTCTCTCCTGTGATGCGCTCGCTTTCATCTCTGCCTTGCGCCCATACAATATGGTGGAAATTTTTTGTACGTTGCGGTACCATGCGATTGCGTTGTTGCTCCGTCTCCCTTCTTGGGGGCCTTTTTAGGAGATGGATCTGTTGCGCTCTTCAAAATTGTAAGCATTTTCTTACGCCAATTTCTTATTACACTCTTGGAGTATCATTTCCTCTATTTCTTCTAGTTTCTCTTTCTCTTCATACGAGCAAACCAGATATATGGCCTCTCGCGATATCGCGACTTGTAAGCATGTTCTTACACCAAAGAATAATCTTGACATTTCTATGCGTGGTTGCTAGGAGCTACATGAATTATTGATATTGATCATTGATAACAGTCATTGATAGGTGTCATGCTCTCCGATCCGTTCCTTCTAAAGAAGAAATTCCATGAAGAGTGGACGATGGGTATGGCGGGAAACGGCCATGCCTCCCATGTTTGAAAAGGAGAAGGATGAAGTGAGTGTGTGGGTATCAATACTTAACGAAGGGAGAGCCAATTATGGATGTCAGCAGAAGAGGTTTCTTGAAAATCTCCGGTACTGCGCTGATGGCAAGCGGAGTCGGGATCAATCTGAAGCCGGTGGCAGCTCATGCGCAACCGTTAAAGATCAAGTATGCGAAAGAGTCCACTACGATCTGTCCTTATTGTGCCGTTGGATGCGGGATCATTGTGTCCACTCGGAACGGTAAGGTCATCAACACCGAGGGAGACCCCGATCATCCGGTAAACCAGGGATCACTCTGCAGTAAGGGAGGGTCCATCTATCAACTTTCTGTCAACAAGAATCGTCTTGACAAGCCACTCTACCGGGCACCTTACTCCGACAAATGGGAAGAAAAATCTTGGGAGTGGATGATCGACAAGATCGCCAGGAACGTCAAGAAGAGCAGAGACGAGAGTTTTACCCTTAAGAACGCAAAGGGCCAGGTGGTGAACAGGACCAATGGCATCGCATCCGTCGGCAGCGCTGCCATGGACAACGAAGAGTGCTTCATCTATCAAAAATTCTTGAGGGGGTTGGGCTTGGTCTATATTGAACATCAGGCCCGTATCTGACACTCCGCCACTGTTGCGGCTCTGGCAGAGTCGTTCGGACGCGGTGCAATGACCAATCACTGGATCGATATTCAGTACAGTGATTGTGTGCTCATCATGGGAAGTACCGCGGCTTCCAACCACCCCATCTCATTCAAGTATGTAACCAAGGCCATGGAGAACGGCGCGAAGCTGATCAGTGTGGATCCCAGGTTTACGCAGACCTCTTCAAAGGCCGACATCTATGCCTCCCTGAGATCGGGAAGCGACATCGCCTTCCTGGGCGGTATGATCAAGTATATCCTAGAGAACAACCTGATCCAGGAAAAATACACAAAGTACTATACCAACGCCCCATTCCTGGTCAATCCCGACTTCAAGCTCCCCGGAGACAATGATGGCGTATTTTCCGGCCTCAAGGACGCCAAGTACGATAAATCCTCGTGGTCCTTCCAGACGGATCTGGCCGGTGTCGTCAAAAAGGATATGAGCCTCAAGGATCCCAACTGTGTGTATCAGCTTCTGAAGAGGCACTATTCCCGGTACAACCTGGATATCGTATCGAGGATTACCGGTACGCCGAAGGAGAAACTCCTTGCGGTTTACGAGGAGTATGCGAAGACCGGCGCGGTGGGAAAAGCGGGAACGATCATGTATGCCATGGGGTGGACCCAGCATACGGTCGGCGTTCAGAATATCAGGACGATGAGCATCATTCAGCTCCTCTTGGGGAATATGGGTGTAACCGGCGGCGGCGTCAATGCCCTCAGGGGCGAGTCCAATGTACAGGGTTCTACCGATCACTGCCTCCTGTTCCATATCCTGCCCGGGTATCTGAAGACCCCCAAGGCATCCCTGCCGACACTGGGCGCGTATAACAAAAAGTATACGCCCTCAACGAAAGAACCCAAGAGCCTGAACTGGTGGGAGAACTATCCGAAGTATGTGGCAAGTCTTCTGAGGGCTCATTACGGAACGGGTGTTGCTCTGGAAGATGCCTATTCATATCTGCCGAAACTGGATGACGGCAAGAACTACTCGTGGTTGAGCCTCTTCGACGCGATGTACAAGGAAAAGTTCACGGGCTTCTTCGCGTGGGGGCAGAACCCTGCGTGCAGCGGCGCCAGTTCCAACAAGACCCGACAGGCCATGGGCAAGCTGGATTGGATGGTCAATGTCAATATCTTCGACAGCGAGACCGGATCCTTCTGGAAGGGACCCGATATGGATCCGAAGAAGATAAAGACGGAGGTCTTCATGCTTCCCTGCTCCGCTTCGATTGAGAAGGAGGGGAGTATCACAAACAGCGGCCGCTGGATGCAGTGGCGGTACAAGGCGGTTGATTCTCCCGGGATGGCCATGCCTGATGGCGAGATCATCTCGGAGCTCTTCTACAGGGTCAAGGAGCTGTACGAAGAGGAAGGCGGTCCGCTGAAGGAGGCCATCACAGAGATGACCTGGGATTATGGACCCAAGGGCGCAGACGGCAAGCTCCGGCACCTGGATACGCATTACATCGCCAAGGAGATCAACGGCTACTTTCTCGAAGACAAGGAGATCAAGGGCAAGTTGTACAAGAAGGGTTCTCTCGTTCCCAGCTTTGCCTTTCTCCAGGATGACGGTTCAACCTCTTCGGGAAACTGGCTCTACTGTAATTCCTATACCGAGAAGGGGAACATGGCGGCCCGCCGGGGCAAGAAGGATGAATCCGGCGTCGGCCTCTATCCCGAATGGGCATGGTGCTGGCCGGTCAACCGCAGGATTATCTACAACGGCGCTTCCGTTGATCCGGAAACGGGGAGACCGTGGGACACCAAGGATCCCGTTATTATGTGGAACGGCTCCAAGTGGGTCGGCGATGTGCCGGACGGCGTTGCCGCACCGGGTGCTGGAAGGCCTCCCTTTATTATGAAGCAGCATGGCGTTGGTTCGATCTTCGGACCCGGGTTGGCGGACGGTCCTTTCCCGGAGCACTACGAACCATTGGAATGCCCCGTTGAGAGCAACATCATGTCACCGCAGTTCATCAATCCCACGATCAAGAGATGGGACAAAGATGGAACGGGGACAGATGTGGACGCGAGGGCAACCTGCGATCCGAGATACCCGATCATCTGCTCAACCTATCGGGTAAGCGAGCACTGGCAGACCGGTCTTATGACGAGGTGGTGCCCATGGCTTGCGGAGATGCAGCCCTCCATGTTCGTGGAGATCGGCACCGAGCTTGCCAAGAATAAGGGAATCAAAAACGGCGAGATAGTTACGGTGAAATCGGTCAGAGGACAGGTCGATGCCGTGGCGCTCGTGACAGAGAGATGGAAACCCTTCAATATCGACGGCAATGAGGTCCATGAAGTCGGAATCCCGTGGCATTATGGTTGGATTACCACCAAGATGAGGGAATACGTGCATGGTGACAAGAAGCCGGAGGTCTTTACCTTTGGTGATTCCGCCAACATCGTGACTCCGTTCATCGGAGATGCCAATACCATGATCCCGGAGAGCAAGGCCTTCATGGTAAATGTCGTAAGGAAGGAGGTGTAAGCCATGTCTGAGAAAATCAAACTGTGTGATCTTTCGAAGTGTACCGGTTGCAGGGGATGTCAGTTGGCATGCAAGCAGTGGAACCAGCTGCCGGCAAGGCAGACTGTTAACACTGGGACATACCAGAATCCACCTGATCTCCAGCCGAATACCTGGAACATTATACGGTTCCAGGAAATATCTGACAATGGTAAGGTGGACTGGCTGTTCAGACATGATGCCTGCATGCACTGCACCGATGCGGCCTGTGTGAAGGTCTGCCCGAGTGGCGCC
>JAFCZZ010000128.1 GCA_019314085.1 Deltaproteobacteria bacterium
TCATTGCCCATATAGACGCGGGAAAGACCACCGTAACAGAGCGCGTCCTCTACTACACTGGCAAGACCCACAAACTGGGCGAGCTGCATCATGGTGAAGCGGTCATCGACTGGATGGCACAGGAGCAGGAACGGGGGATAACCATTACCTCCGCCGTCACGACCTGCCTCTGGAAAAATCATGAAATACACATTATTGACACCCCCGGACATGTGGACTTCACGATAGAGGTTGAGCGATCTCTCAGGGTGCTGGACGGGGTGCTGGCCGTATTCTGCGCCGTCGGGGGAGTAGAACCTCAGTCGGAAACGGTCTGGCACCAGGCGGACAAGTATCGCGTCCCCAAGATAGCATTCATCAACAAGATGGACCGGGTGGGCGCGGACTATTACGGAACGATAGAGATGATGAGAGAGAGATTCACCTCAATCCCCCTCCCAATCCAGATACCCTATACAGAGGATGGAACCTTTCAGGGAATAATCGATCTTATCGAACAGAAATTGATCACCTGGGACGAAGACGCTCTCGGGCTGTCGTACGACATGTCGGATATTCCTTCAGATATGCTGTCTGAAACAAAGGAGTATCGGGAGAAGTTAGTCGAGACACTCGCAGAGATCGATGATATCATCGCCGAAAAATATCTGGAGGGGGCCGAGATTACCGAAAGTGAGCTTATTGAATCGCTCAGGAATGCAACCCTCTCACTCAGAGTGGTACCGGTTATGTGCGGCACGGCCCTGCGCAACAAGGGGATTCAGCCGATCCTCGATTCCATCACCCACTTTCTCCCCTCCCCCAAAGAGATACCCCCCGTCGAAGGGATCAATCCCGTAACGAAAGAGGTTGAAAAACGCCGCAACAGCGTAAAGGATCCGTTCGCGGCCCTCGCATTCAAGGTCATACTGGATGAGGGAAGAAAAATGACCTATATGAGGATATACTCCGGAAAGATGAAGGTGGGGGAGGATATCTACAATGCGAGCAAGGAAAAAAAGGAGAAGGTCTCCCGGCTTTTGAAGATGCACTCCAACAAGCGGGAGCGTGTCAGCGAGGCCGGCGCCGGGGATATCATTGCGGTGGTAGGCCTGAAGGATACCTCCACAGGTGATACCATATGCGATGAGGCCCATCCTATCATCCTTGAACGAATAGAGTTTTACGAACCGGTTATCAGTCAGGCCATTGAGGCAAAGACACCCGGGGATCAGGAGCGACTGCTGTTCGCTCTTGAAAAGCTGGCAAGCGAAGATCCCACGCTCAAGATCAAATATGACAACGAGACGGCACAGACGATCATCTCCGGAATGGGCGAGCTCCACCTTGAGATCATCACCGACAGACTCATACGGGAGTTTCACACCAATGTGAACATAGGCAAACCCAAGGTTGTCTACCGGGAAACGATAGAGAAAGAGATAGCGGTAGAAGAGATATTCGACCGGAAGCTTGGAGACAAGAAACACTTCGGCCACGTCATTCTGCACCTGGAACCTGGTGAGCGGGGAGGAGGCCTGGTGGTAATCGATGAAACCGGCAGTGACGTTATTCCTCCTGAGTTTCATGCCGTCATGGAAGAAGGTATCCGGGATGCGGCCCTCAGTGGTGCGATAGCCGGCTACCCGGTCGTCGATGTGACCGTCCGGATGACCGGCGGCTCTTTCAGGGAGGGGGAATCAACACAACTGGGCTACCGAATAGCCGCTTCAACGGCCTTTTCAAACGGATGCTCACGCGCACAACCCGTCCTCCTCGAACCCATCGTTGAGGTGGATATCATAACACCGGGTGAATTCATGGGCGAGGTCATCGGAAACATCAATGCAAGGAAGGGAGACGTGGAGCGAATAACCCATAAAGATCCCGTCAGCGAGATCAAGGCCCGCGTCCCCCTGAAACAGATGTTCGGATATTCGACCGATCTGCGGTCGGTCACCCAGGGAAGGGGAACCTTCTCGATGCAGTTTCTGAAGTATGACAAGGCATAACCGTTCCCCCGAGGCGATTGTATGAGTCCTGACTTCTTTTACTCCACCGAACGCATACTGGGATGCTTCTTTCGCATGAGCGCCCTGATTACAACCCCCTTCAGTTTTGACGACACCCTCCAGAAGATCCTGGATGAAGCGGTCGAGACGATGGGCTTTCACCGGGGTGTCATATGCCTGTTGGACGAGGGGAGGGAAAACCTGGTCACCACGGTCGTCAAGAATTACACTCCTGTGGAGGCAAAGAGGGCATTTTCACGAAAACTGAATCTGAAAAGGCACGATTGTCTCGTAACAAGGGCCGCAAAGACCGGCAATTACATCGTCCTTGAGGATTCCGAAACAGACCCCATGATCACGTCCACAGACCGCAAACTCTCAAGCCTCTATGCGGGAGAGGGGGGCTTCTATTCGGCCTTCTGCGGCCCCCTCAGGATACAGGACGATGTCATCGGTATCATAGCTGTGTGGTACGAGAAGAAGACCACGTTCCCACCTGAAGTGATCAGTACCCTCATGACCTTCGCGAATCATGTCAGCGTCGTCATACATAACCTGCGGCTCCTTGAGGACAACGGACAGAAGATACGACGGCTGCTTGTGTTGCAGGAAGCGGTATCCCAGCTAAATTCAAGTTATGACCTGGATAAGATACACAAAATCTTGATACACAACGCCATTAGAATAGGCGAAGCAGACAGGGCGCTTCTCTACTTCCTGGATATCGAAAAGGGGAGTTTTTTGATAAGCGACGGCAAGCAATTATTTTCGGACGAAAATAATATATACTATCCGAAGATACGAAGCAGTATCGTCCAGAAAGCCCTGGATGAGAAAACGATAATAACTCAGGCCCCGAACCAGAATGCGACCACACAGCCCATATTCGACGGCTACCCCTCCGAGATAGCCATCCTCCTGAATATCAAAAGTAAGTTCAGGGGCATCCTGTATCTTGGCAAAAAACAGGGGAACTACTCGCGGGACCAGAAAAGTCTCCTCGATATTCTTATCATCAACGCCGCCGTCTCATATGACAACGCAATCATGCACTCTCAGCTTTCCCTGGAGGCAAAATCCCTTAAAACGGAAGTTGAGATGCTCAAGGAGAGAGAAAACCAGCTGTTGGGCTTTCACAATATCATAGGAAATTCGAGCAAGATGCTGGACATATTCCAAATGATAAAGGATGTCGCCCGGCACGATACCTCTGTGCTCATACAAGGAGAGAGCGGTACCGGGAAAGAATTGATAGCCCGTGCCGTCCACCGGCAGAGCATGAGAAAATCAAAACCCTTTGTGGAGGTGAATTGCGCGGCGATACCGGGATCGCTGCTGGAGAGTGAACTCTTCGGCTATGAGGCCGGTGCCTTCACCGATGCCAGGAAAAGGAAGATAGGACTCCTTGAACACGCAAGCGGGGGAACTTTTCTTTTGGATGAGATCGGTGAAATGAACCCTTCCATACAGGCAAAATTTCTCCGAATGCTCGAAGAAAACCATATCCGTCGCCTTGGAGGAGTAGAGAATATTCCCATCGATGTCCGATTCATATTTTCCACCAACAGGGATCTGAGTCATATGGTCAGTGAAGGTACCTTCCGCGAAGATCTCTTCTACCGGATAAGTGTCGTTCCCATTACTATACCGCCCCTGAGGGATAGAATCGAAGATATCATGCCGCTGGCCTATCACTATATCGGAGAGTTCAACACAAAATTGAACAAGAGCGTGAAGGGGTTTACAGCCGATGCAGAGAAAATTCTCAAGAGATATAACTGGCCGGGAAATGTCAGGGAACTTAAGAACATTATCGAAAGGATCATGATCCTTCAAAGCGTAAGCAACCTCATCACTGCTGATAATATTCCGGCGGAGATCAAGGCAGCGGCGCCCCAGACACTGGCGATACATACCGGTGAACCTTCTCTACTGAACGTCCCTTACCCGGCAGACTATAGAAGCGCGATAGATGAGCTGACAAACAAGATAAAAAAAGAGATCCTTGGAAAGGCGCTTGAGGTCAACCGCGGCAATAAGACAGCCGCGGCACGGCAGCTTGGCATTTCACGGTATACCCTCATACGCGAACTCAAGAAACTGGAAACAGACAACCCCTCTGATGTTGCTGCCCCATAAAAGTGCGATACACGAACGAATAGTTCTATATCTGCACACTTTGTGTGTTTTTACTTCTTCCGGCTGTTCCACGCATACCTTTTTGTGCGAGAAGGGCACATATTCAAAAAGCTATTCCCCGCAATACCTGTGAATCTCTCTCCCATCATCACCACACAATGCCTTATTTACCCTAGTCCAGTTTCACAACTACCTAAAATAATTGATTTATTAAAAATCAAGGATTATATCGCCAAATTTCACTCTGGCACCATTGTTGCTTATGCAAGTAGATAAGTTCTTTAAATGCTCTTGAACGAGTGATGAGAGTTTCATGGACAACACAACAAAGAGAAGTGAGTCAGAGCGAGGCTCTGAAGAAAAAGGTTCGGGTTCTCGGGGGTCCGACAAAGATCAGAACATAAAACAGCCGGCTATTGTGACGTCATCGAAGGGCGATGCGGATAGGGACCTCGAGGAAAAGAGATCAAAAAGTGCCGGTTTGAGCGAAGAGTTTTTCCTCTCGGATATCTCGGGAGATTAAGATTTTTGCCGGTGGGTGGTTTTATGTTCCCTCCTTTCCGCTCACCGGCCCCCCCCCATCAATCCGGGGGATGAGACACATATTATCGAGTTTGGCTTTATATGTCGGTGGGTGGTTTTATGTTCCCTCCTTTCCGCTCACCGACCCCCCCTGTATGAATCTGAGAGATAGATCTTCATCGTCTCTTTGTTTATATATCGGGCGGCTGGAGGTCTTCGTGTCTTTTGCCGCCCATTTTTTGTATCCTCTACAGGAAACAATACTTTCCCCTTTTACCATCAGGTATTAAATCGAAAATAGACGATATCCCCGTCAGCAATACGGTGGTCTCTTCCCTCTATTCGGACAAGACCCTTCTCTTTTGCAGCGGAGATGCCCCCCACCTTCACAAAATCTTCATAATGAAGAACCTCCGCCCGGATAAAACCGCGTTCCATGTCGGTGTGTATCTTTCCGGCAGCTCGGGACGCCCCGGTGTCCTCCGGAATTGTCCAGGCACGAAGCTGGTCGCCCGCCGCCGTGTAAAAGGTGATCAGTCCCAACAGATCGTACCCGGCCCTGATCAGCTTCTGGAGCCCTGATTCACGAAGGCCAAGATCCTCAAGAAACTCCCGCCTGTCCTCCTCCGGGAGCAACGCTATCTCCGCCTCCATATTACCACAGATAACAATCGCCTCCGATCCGTCCGAACTCGCTATCTCCTCTACGGAAGCGACGTATCCACTCCCCTCCCGTAATTCAGATTCATCTCCACTCCCCTCCCGTAATTCAGATTCATCAACATTGGCAACATACAAGATCTTCTTGGCCGTAATAAGGTTCACCTCTCTCAGCACTGCCTCCTGCTCGGTCGTCAGGACGATATTCCGTACCGGGATGCCCTTGCCCAGGGATTCGCGTATCCTGTGATACAGTTCCACTTCACTGCGGTGCCCCTTGTCTCCCCCTCGTGCCGATTTTTCCAGCTTTTGTATCCGTTTTTCGGCGGTCTCAAGGTCAGCCAGAAGCAGCTCCATCCTGACGACCTCGATATCACCGGCAGGGTCTATGACCCCGTGAACGTGAGCCACATCGGGGTCATCAAAACAGCGTACGATATGGACGATCGCATCCACATCCCGTATGTTCCCGAGAAACTTATTTCCCAAC
>JAFCZZ010000129.1 GCA_019314085.1 Deltaproteobacteria bacterium
TTAAACATATTATTGACTATCGTATTATACTTCATGTTTTCCGATATACGCATTACCATACCAGAGCACCTCTTCTTTCCACACTCACTGGACCAGGCTCATCAGGGTATCTGCCAGTTCCTCCGCGGCGGTGAAGAGTCTGGCTGACGCGTTATAGCCGGTCTGATACTTGATAAGGCTCATCATCTCTTCATCGATCGACACCCCTGAGACCTCCTCCCGTTTGTTCGTCAACTGGGTCATGAGATCCGTATAATGATCGAAGCTGCTGTCCACATACGCAACATCCTGACCGATCTGTCCCACGAGAGAGGAATAGTAGGAGCTGAAGGTCGATGTGCCGCTGCTCATGGTCAGTGCATCCTGTATCCCACTCATGGTTACGGCATTCTCGCCATCCCTATTGACCGTTGCCGATGCCGCTATCTTACTCGTATCCGCTATGATGTCGGCACTGACCTTCATATACCGGGCTTCCTGGACCTCGGGACTCACGTCAAAGTAGAAAAAGTCACCGCCCAGATCCTGATCGAGATCATACCCCAGCGCATGCTGGGTGTTAACCTGATCGACAAGGGCGGCGGCCAGCGTATTAAGGCTGTCTATGTACCCCACTGCGGTGGTATCGCGAATTTCCAGGTAGGCCGCCAGGCTCCCCTTCGTCAGAGAGCTGTTGATCTCCACCGTCGCGTCGTCCGCGAAAACAACATTATAAAAGGAGGTTTGATCATCCGTCACGACATCAAGGGCCCAATTCTGGCCGCCATCCACCAGCGGCAGGCCATTGGACAGAAAGACACTTATTGAATCATCTGCATTCCTGGTATAATGAAAATCAACGATCCCGGCCAGATCCGACAGGAGGCTTTCCTGCCTGTCCTTGAGACTATTCATGTCGGGACTATCCGCCGCACTCCCTCCAGACTGCGCGATTCTGTTGTTTATGTCGGCCAGGTCTGACACATAACTGTTGACCTGATCGACCAGACTCGATACCCGTGAATTTGCGTCCTCCTGGGCGGCAAGGAGATCATCCCCATATGAGCGGAACAGGGAAGCCAGGCTCTGGGAGACGGAAGACAGCGTCAGCCGTTCGGCCTGCCCTGAGGGATTCGCCGACAGATCTTCCCAGGCGCCCCAGAACTTGCTCAACAGTTCATTAATGCCGCCGGCGCCACTCTCATTAAAGGTCATCTCAATCCTTACCAGTCCATCCTTCTTCGCCTCACTGTCCCCTAAATCATTCGCCTGATCATTGATCTGGACCCCTAAGAACGGGTCATATATCCTTTCTATCCCCGCTATCTCAACACTCTGAACCAGGGTGCTGAACATCGCTCGCTGCCGCGAATATCCGATGGTGTTTGCGTTGGCGATATTGGTTCCCGTGAGGTTTATCGCCGTCTGATGACTGAGCAGACTGTCTTTTGCGATATTCAGTGTGTCGATACCAGACATTTGACTATCCCTCTCTGCTCACGATCTGCCCATTCAGGTTGGTTGCCTTTAATCTCCCGGTGTTCAGATAGGTTCCGCCAGGGTAGATAAGCTGCCCCAAAAAATCGATAGATCTTTGCACATGTGAAAGAGAGGCGTCGAGGAACATCTTATTCCTCTCGTTCAGCTCATTAATGTCCGTCAGAAGGGATCGCAGGACCGATCGGCATTCTTTCAGTTCCTTTTTCCGGCCGTTATCTCCATGTGACAACAGGGATGAAAGGGTCACATTCCTCCCCTCAAGTCCCAGTGTGGTAGCGATCTTCCCGATCAACTGTGTTCTGGCATCTTCCAACATCCCGGCCTTTAAGATACAGGCCTCTTTCCTGGCATTGCTTGCATGCAGTTCATCGGCAGAAGATCCTGCCAGGATTTCTCTCTCATGCATGAGAGAGGCGTGCAACTCTCTGCAGACTTCGATTTCCTTCCTTAAAACGGAAATCAGGGGATCATAGAGGGAATGTAATGTATTATTCATGAGCTCACACGATGACATCCAAGAGTGATTCGCTTAACATCTTTTCGGCAATTTTTTCTCCGTTTACGTCGTATCTCTCCGACTGTATCTGATCCTTCAATTCCTGGACCTTTTCTTCTCGCACATCAGGGAGTTCCCCAATTGCCTTCTGGGCCTTCTGAAAATCCTTTGCCATAGAGGAAAGGCTCACCTTCTCTTCCGTATCGACACCACTCGCCGCCTGTTTTTCAGGCCCGGTGCCCACTTTCTTATCATTGATCTGATTCTGCGAAACGAGTTCGGCTACTGAACTTCTTGTTTCAGAAATTTTCATCTACGATATCTCCTTTTCGTTTTTTCTCCTATTCTACAGGATATCGGAATCTTTACCACAAAACTTTAGGGATCAGGGCCACGCACCCTGTGTACATACGCACTAAAAAGCTATCATTTCGCGCACTTGATCCAGTCCCTGCTCACCCGATTGTATCCATCTGCCATCACTCCTTGTCATCCGATTGGCGAGATCCGCCGAGCTGGTGCAGAAGCATCTCCTGAAGGCCTATGCCACCCCCTCTCCTCGCAATGTCTTCGGCCACCTTTTGATCAAGCAGCATGGTGTAGGTATCCTTGCCGGGAAAATCATTCAGCCCGCTTTCCGGGATCGTGCGCCGCATGGTCTTCAGCATGTAACTGATAAAAATGGACTCAAAATCGGCGCACGCCTTTTTCAGCCTCTCTTCAGTGATTTCCCCCTGCTGCCCCTCAGGCCGGATTGTCTCTTCCTGGCTGGAGAGTGCCCCTATCACTGATCCGTCTAAATGTATTCCTTCCATCTTGACCCCTCGCCGCCTATATGAGCTTCAAATCCGCCTGGAGCGCTCCCGCAGACTTGATCGTCTGCAATATGGTTATCAGATCCCCCGGCGTAACGCCTATTGCATTGAGCGCCCTGACAACCTCCTGGATAGTAACCCCTCTCGGCACCACCACGAGACGATCTGTTTCTTCTTCAACGCCAATTGTCGTGTCGGTTGTCACAACCGTCTGTCCTCCGGGAGCAACGACCGTGCCATCGCCCATAGAGACCGGAGCGCTACCGGCAGAAGGAGCGGGGGCAAAGGGGGCCGGTTGTGATACATCCTTTTTCTCCTTTATCTGGATGTACAGGTTACCATGGGCCACGGCAACGGTTGATATCCTTACGTTCTCTCCCATAACGATCGTACCCGTTTTCTCATCTATGACCACCACCGCCGGGGAGTCAACCTCAACGTCGATATTTTCAATAATCGATACAAGCTGAATGATGTTCCCCTCAAAGGATTTCCCGACACTGACGGCAACCGTCGATGAATCAACAAGCTTTGCCTCCACACCCTCCCCCACACCATGTATAGCAGCCGCCACTCCTGTCGCCGTTGTAAAATCGGGCTGATTGAGATTGATGGAGAGTGATTGCCTCTTTTCAAAATCGTAGACCAGTTGTCTCTCAACAAAGGCACCATTGGTGATCCGGCCCGCAGTCGGGTGATTTTTGGACATGCTTGCACCGCTTCCGCCTGCAGCGAACCCCCCGATAGATACCGCCCCCTGTGCCACAGCATACACCATACCGTCCGCCCCCCGAAGCGGGGTCATCAGCAGGGTCCCTCCACGCAGACTCTTTGCATCACCGATGGAGGAAACCGTAACATCTATCTTCGTTCCCACCTTGGCGAAGGGAGGCAGCGCAGCACTGATCATGACCGATGCCACATTATCTGAGGCCAGAGATTCCCTGGATTCTCCTTTCATCCCCAGGCCCTGCCTACTCAACATATTGGCAAGGGCCTCCTTGGTGAATCCGTTTTCAATATCATCGCCCGTTCCCGCCAGACCGACAATCAGGCCGTAACCGATCAGCTGATTGTCCCTGATCCCCCCGATACTGGCAATATCCTTGAGGCGGGCGGAGGAGGCGTGGGACGCAACGATAAGGCTCATCGCAAGTAAGATTGCCACATAGATTAACCTTTTTGTTGTCTTCGTCTTCATACAATCATTCCCCTACATCCCTCTGATCAGAACGGCCAAGCCCAGTCCACGATGCGCGTCAGCCAGCCCGGTCTCATCTTGTCATTCACCACACCCTTGCCGGTATACACGATCTTCGCATCGGCAATGTACTCTGATGATATCACATTGTCCGAGGTGATATCATCGGGCCTGATGGTGCCGGAAATCACGATATACTGATCCTCGGCATTGACCGCCAACCGCCGTTTCCCTTGTATATTCAGGTTCCCGTTGGGAAGCACCTCGATAACCCTGGCCGTTATTCGTGCCTGCAGTTCACTATCGCGGGTCGTGGCCCCCTTCCCGGTGAGCTTGTTTGCGGAGCTGCCGCCGACCTTGAGCGAGGGAAGGAGTCCTGCAGTATATACGTCGTCTCCATCGGTAAGGTCCTTATTCTTCCTGGCCATGTATCTATCCATCCCCAGGAGGGCGGTTATCCCAGCAAGCGTCTCCGTATCCCGTGAGGTCGTCGTATTGGCGGAATTGCTCCCCGAGGAGGATTCGTCTATGACGATGGTCACGATATCATTGACATGCCTCGCCTTGTTATCGGTAAAGATTGAATTCTTTGCGTTCTCGCCGGGCCAGATGGACCCCATAGGCGGGGGGGGTGGCTGATTCACCTGAACGGGGATGAATTCATCCTTCTTCACCATATCATCAACCGTTGAGAAGCATCCGGTGGCCACAACCAGAAAAAGGACACTCAACAGGATGATAACCGTATATGATCGCCGTTCCATACCTAAAACTCTACCTTCACCAGGGAGGTGTCCATAACCCTGGCATAGATCATCTTTTTGGACGACACATTCCTGACCTTTATCAATTCACCACGCATCCCGTCCTGCTCCGACATGCCGATGGTCGTCATCCCCATCGAGCCGTTTTCAATAATAATCCTTACCGGCTTTCCCTTCTGCACCACCGGTATCGTCCTCACCATGTTTCCGGTTATCTCGGTATTCGGTTTGATACCGGCACGCAGCCTTTTACCCACAACATCATCCGGGCTTGAAATGATATTGAGGGGCGGTCGGGCAAACCACCGTTTGATCAATCTGACGTCACCGCGGCCAATCTCGACATTCCTGCGAAGGGGCCGTGAGCTGACCACCACAGCCATCAGCACCTCCAAGCGTGCCCTGACGGTCTGTTTCCCGAGAAATTCGCCATCTTCATAAAACCTGACGGTAAAGGAGGTATTTCCGATAAAGTCCTCATTCCTTTTGCTCTGGACACGGCAGGCAATCTTTTCTCCCGACAGGGTCACATCGGATACCTTGCCGGGAAATTCCACACGCACAGCACCCCCCGACCAGAACATGTTCTTTTCGACATAGGCCCTGACCGCCGTCTCTATCATTCCCCCTTTTACCACACCCGC
>JAFCZZ010000130.1:0-5390 GCA_019314085.1 Deltaproteobacteria bacterium
AAATTCTCAAGGACGATGTCGGCATCTTTCGCCATCTTGTAGATCAGGTCCTTCGCCTCCTGGCGCTTCAGGTCCAGGGACACGAAATATTTATTCTGGGTAACAAAGTGCCAGATCGGGTTCGAGTGTTTCCAGTATCTCCCCCAGTAGGTGGCCGGACGCCAGAGGTCTCCATAAAAGGGAAGTTCCAGTTTGATCACCTCGGCGCCATAGGTAGCCAGAATTCTCGACGCCGTGGGACCGAAGATAACGTGTGTAAAATCCAGAACCTTGAGGCCCTTAAAAACTTCCGGCTTTTCATTGACGCCGGCCGGATTAAATAGTTTAGCGGTATACGAAAAATAGTCTTCCATAGTTTATCTCCCCAAATATGCCTTCCTCACGAGATCACTCTTCATGAGATCCTCGGATTTTCCCTCCATGACGATCTTTCCGTCCTGGACCACATACCCCCTGTCGGCCAGCTGGAGAGCCCTGAGCGCGTTCTGCTCGGGCAGAAGGATCGTAATCCCCTGCTCCCGGAGCTTTCCCAACGCCTCGAAGACCCCGTCCACGATCACCGGCGCGAGGCCGACCGATGGCTCATCGACCATGATGAACTTGGGATGCGACATAAGCCCCCTGCCGATGTTGAGCATCTGCTGCTCGCCACCGCTGAGGAGCCGGGCTTCCTGGTTGGCTCGAGACTTCAGTATGGGGAAAAGTTCCACGATCCATTCCATGGCCTCATTCCTGTCCTTCCAGGCATCGCCCGGATAGGCCCCGATGAGAAGGTTTTCCTTCACCGTCAGATAGGGAAACACCCGGTGGCCCTCCGCGACATGAATGACCCCTTTTTCGACAATCTCGTGGGGGGGCTGACCGGTAATATCACTGCCCTGGAATATAACCGTCCCTGAAGTCGGCTTCATAATGCCCTGAACAACGTTCAGGATCGTACTCTTACCGGCCCCGTTCGAACCCAGGAGGGTTACAATCTCGTCAGGACGTATGTTAAAGCTGACGTCGTGTAGTACGGGAAGATTCCCGTAAGATGCGCACAGATTTTTTACCTCAAGCATAATTTCTCCACCCCTTACCTAAGTATGCCTCCACTACCGTGTCGTTATTGACAACCTCATCGGGAGTCCCTTCAGCGATCTTCTGACCGTACTGGATCGCAACGATCCGGTCAGCCGCCTCGACAAGAACCGCCATGACGTGCTCGATCCAGAAAATCGTCAGTGCAAACTGCTCCTTCGCCTTGAGAACCATCTTGACCGCTGAGCTTGCCTCCCCTGGATTGAGTCCCGCCATGACCTCGTCGATGAAGAGAACCTTCGGCGTCGTGGCAAGCGCGCGGGCAAGTTCCAGCATTCGCAGCTCATAAAAGGTCAGGTCCCTGGCCAGGATGTTCCGCTTACTGAAAAGACCGACAAACTCAAGGTAGTGAGTAGCGTTACCCGCCGCGTCCTCAAAACTCTGATTCTTCCGATCTTTCCCGCATAGAGCAGCAACCTGCACGCTCATAAGCGCCGGCAATTCAGGAAAGGGCCGCGGGATCTGGTAGGTCCGGGCAAGGCCCTCATGTACCCTCTTATGGGGGGGCATCGCGGTGATATCCAAATCGTCCAGGATAATCTTGCCGGCATCCGCCTTCAGATATCCTCCCATGACGTTTACCATGGTGGATTTTCCCGCACCGTTGGGCCCGATAAATCCCAGCGTTTCCCCCTTGTTGATAGAAAAACTTACATCATCGATCGCGACGAGACCGCCGAATCGCTTGGTTATATTTGTGCATGTTAGAATCTCCGACATCGTGTTCTTACCTCCGCACATGAATTTGTGGCATGTATTCCCGGTAGTGCCGCTTACGGTAAAGACCGAACAGCCCCTCTCCCCGCGGAAGCACGAAAAGGAGGATCAGAAGTATTATCGGGAAGGCAACAGGTTGGAAGTCCCCCATGAATCTGATAAGGAACTCCTCAAGAAAGGCGACAAAGTAACCACCGGCAACGCATCCGAAGACCTGTGCACGACCACCCACCATGAAGACCAGGAGAATCTTGAGCATATAGGTCAAGGGCAGGTAGGTAATCCCCGAGAAGGTTCCGAAGTAATGGGCCATAAACCACCCCAGCACGCCGATCATCGAGGCGGCGCCGATAAAGGTAAGGATCTTTACCAGGTTGATATTGACCCCGATGCCGTGAGCCACCTCTTCATCGTCGTTGATGGCCGCCATAATCAGACCGTACCGGGATTTCAGGACCTTATTGGAGATCAGTAAAAAGAGGAGCATAATGGCAGCCGATATGTAGGCGGCGGCGAGGAAGTTGAGCTTGGCACCGCCGAGGTCGAAAAGAAGCTCGATGCCGAAGAGCCCCACATCCCCCTTGAAGATCCCCGTCCATATGAACGTAACCTCCAGAAATACGAGAGGGAGGAGGAGTGTCAAGAGCACGTAGTACAGACCCTTGGCCATGATCACCAGAGGACTGAAGACAAGCGCGCAAAACGCGGACATAAGAATTGCGAGGGGAAGGGTCAGCCACGGACTCAATCCCATGTGAATACTGAGAAGTGCCGCCACATATCCCCCGACGCCGATGAAGAAATTGGGGCCGAAGTTGATCCGTCCCGTTCCGACGGTCATCAGGGACAGGGGGATGGCGATGGCCGCGTAGATATTGGCCGACACCATCGTATTGACAAGTCCGGGGCTGAGGAAATAGGTGATCGCCGGGAACAGGATCAGGGCAATCGTCCAGTAAATGGTATTCCGCCAGTACCGGGGCTCGATCATCCAATCCCACTTTTTCCCCCTCCACCGAATAACGATCCGATCTCTTTTGATTTCAACGTCTACCATATTGATTCACTCCTTGCGATTCCTTGGGGTCGTACTATCAGGATCACCATAACCAGGACCAGGGCCGACAGGTTCATAAACCGCGGTTCGCCCACCACAAAACACATAAGCGCGTGGTCAATACCGATCAGAAAGGCCGCGATGATGGTGCCCTTGATATTTCCAAGCCCCCCCAGCACGGCGATCAGGATCGCTGTGGTCATGTACTGCCAGCCCATAGCCGGTTCCACGGTCCAGATCGGTGCGATGAGAAGCATAGCGACGATGACCGGTATCAGAACAAGCATCATGGTTAAGGTATACAGTTTTTCAACGTTAAGTCCTACAAACCGGGAATTTAGGATGTCCTGGGACAGGGCCCTGACGGCGAGGCCCGCCTTCGTCTTGATAAAGAAGAGGGCGAAAAGGGCCGTCATGACAAGGGCTATTAACGATGCCAGGATGAGCTGTTTCGGGGCCACGGCGAGACCAAGCTGCCAGATCCCATCCATTAACGTCGTATCGAGATAGACTCCCTCCTGGATCGGGTAGCGCCACGCAGCCAACTGATCGACGATAAGGGCGACTATGAGAAGCCCCGTCAGCAGCGTCATCTCATCATCCATATACCGTTTAACCATGAAGATATAGATGAGATAGGACACGATGAGTTGAACCACGACCATCCCGACAATGGAGGGAAGCAGTGGAAGACCCAACTCACTCATAAAAAACCAGGTGCCGTAAATTGTGAGGGGAAAGAGATAGGCGTAGCCGAGATGAAAGATCCTCAAAACACCGCAGATAAGAGAAAAACCCAGCGCAATGAGTAGATAGACAGCCCCCATCAAAAACCCGAAAAACAGAACAAACAAAATCGTATCAGCCATTAATTCTCAACTCCTTTCGGGAGGTATTCTACAACTTTACCGGCCACCCTGCCCACAATTGAAAATCGATATGCATAAACCGCGTGGTGAACCATATCGCACAGCCTTGGCCTACACCATCCGCCAGGCTATATTAGAGATCGCGACCGATATCAAAGCGTTTTGTTCTTTAGGGCTAATCAAGTGGTTGGTATACATCGAACGGCTTAGATCCCCCCCCAGGGTATCATTACCAGAGTTCCAGTGTTGGGGACGTATAACAAAGCTTGAATTGCTGTGTCAAGGAAAAATTTCGATAATCTCCAATTACTTTTTCTATTACTATTCAACACAAAAATATAACTGGAGTATCCCCCATTTTATATCCCCCCCTTTTTATTTCTATATCGGAAACTGAACGATACACCCCCTACGGTGGGAAGATCTTTGTTTTATATACCATACCTGAAAAACAGGCAACCCTTTTCAAAGACTCAACGAAACAGCCATGCCCCCTCAAGGGATCAGAGTCAGTTTCTGACCGGACAGGGGTTTTTCACCCTTTGTTTCCTTACAAGGCCTCGGTTTTCATTCCAAATACATCCCTGGCGTTCCCGGATGTCACCCTCTCTACCTCTTCGAAGGGGAGGGCCTTTATCTGGGCAATTTGACGCGCGGTGTAGGCCACGTATGCCGGTTCGTTCCTCTTCCCCCTCTTCGGTTCGGGCGAAAGAAAGGGACAATCCGTCTCCACCAGCAGTCTGTCCAAGGGGATCTTCCGAACAACCTCTCTGAGCAGATCGGATTTCTTGTATGTTATCGTTCCGGGTATGGAGATATAAAACCCCATATCGAGACACCTCGCGGCCATATCGTAGTCACCTGAAAAACAGTGGATTACGCCTCTCCGATCGTTCCTCTGGCCTTGGAGCATCTCCACGGTCTCCTTGTGCGCCTCACGATCGTGAATAATCACCGGAAGGGCCAGCTGCGCGGCCAGTTCGAGTTGTTCTCCGAACCGCCGTATCTGCAGACCTCTCGGCGAAAGGTTCCTGAAAAAATCCAGGCCGATCTCGCCGTAGGCAACGACTTTGTCACTTCCTGACAATTCTCTGAGCAGATCGTACGTCGTTTCATCTATACTTTCGACATCATGAGGATGTACCCCCACAGAGGCATAGATCATATCGTACCTCTCGGCGAGAGCGACTGCCTTCCTGCTGTCCTCAAGGTTCAGACCGACCGTGACAATACAATCGACACCGCCCTCCTGTGCCCTTTGTATGACAGCCTCTCTGTCACCGTCAAATTCATCCATCTCAAGATGGGCGTGAGAATCTACCAGCATTTGTACTCCCTTTCTTGTAATTCGATTTACACACACCGATCCGTTATCTCAGACGCGGATCGAGGGAATCCCGTATCCCCTCCCCCAGCAGGTTGTACCCCAAGACGGTTATCAGGATCGCCAGTCCCGGATAGAGTGAGAGCCACCAGGCGATATCGATATTGTTTTTCCCTGCGGTGAGAATATTACCCCAGCTCGGCGTGGGGGGCTGCACGCCGATTCCCAGGAAGCTGAGCGCGGATTCTGTCAGTATGGCGCCTGCAACCCCGAGGGTGGCGGCCACCAGGACGGAGGCCATGGCGTTGGGGAGAATATGCCTGAATATGATGCGCAGATCGCC
>JAFCZZ010000130.1:5402-10980 GCA_019314085.1 Deltaproteobacteria bacterium
CGCCTGCACAAAATCCCTCTCCCTGAGGGAGATAAAGTCGGCCCTCACCAGGCGGGTGATCCCCATCCAGCCGGTCAGGCCTATCACGATCATGATATTCCAGATCGACGGCTCCAGGATGGCAATCACGGCAAGTATCAGGAAAAACGCCGGAAAACAGAGCATGATATCGACGAAGCGCATAATCACCGCATCCACCCACCTCCCGTAATATCCGGCAAGCGCGCCCAGGATGACCCCGATCAACAGGGAAAAACCGGTTGCCACAAATCCCACCTTCAACGATATTCCGGCGCCCCATATGATCCGGCTCAGGACATCGCGCCCCAGTTGATCCGTCCCGAAAAGATGGGCGCGGGAGGGTTGTACCAATACCTCGCTCAGGTTTATCTCATTCGGGTCATAGGGGGAGGCCCAGGGTGCAAGAAGGGAAACGACAAAGAGGAGAAGAACCACTACCCCACCCGCCACCGCCATTTTGTTCCTGAAAAATCTATACCAGAAATCTGTCTTCATCGTCCGATGTAACTCCCCATACGAAAACGCTACGCGACCCGTATCCGCGGGTCCGCCACGGCATACGAGATATCGGCAACCAGGTTGCCGATCAGGGTCAGGACCGCCCCGATGAACAGGATTCCCATGACCACGGGATAATCCCTTGACATAACGGACATATAGAACAATTGTCCCATACCCGGTATGGCGAATATTGTCTCGAAAATGACACTCCCGCCGATCAAGCCCGGAATGGAGAGACCCAGGATCGTGATTACCGGAAGGAGCGCGTTCCTGAGCGCGTGTTTATAGATAACAACCCGTTCGCTGAGTCCCTTCGCCCTCGCCGTGGTGATATAATCCTGCCTGATCACCTCCAGCATATTGGATCTCATGTATCGGGAAAGTCCCGCGAGCCCCCCGAAAGCGGAGAGTACTACCGGCAGGATCAAATGCCTCAGCAGGTCAAGGGCAGCGGCAAGGGGGGGAAGATACTCGTAATTCAGGGACCGGATACCCGATATGGGAAGCCAGCCCAGGTCAACCCCGAACAGTATCATCAGAAGGAGCGCAAGCCAGAAGGTGGGAACGGCAAATCCGATAAATACAATCACTGCGGTCACCTTGTCAAAGAGAGAGTCCTGGCGCACCGCGGACAGGACACCTATGGGGATGGCTATAAAAATGATGAGAATCATCGAAAGGACATTGATGATGATAGTGATCGGTATCCTCTCTGCTATCTTGTCTATGACCGGCCGGTGGTCGGTCGAAAAGGACTGTCCCAGGTCAAGGGTCGCAAGCCTCCCGACCCATAGCAAATACTGCTGGTAGATGGGCTTATCAAGATCATACATGGACTGCAGGCGCGCCTTTGCCTCCGCGGAGACCCGCGGATTCAGATCCGTCTGCAGATCGGTGGGAGAACCGGGGGCCAGGTGGATAACGACAAAACAGACAATCGTAATCCCCACGAGAAGCGGTACCATGAGCAGCAATCGCTTAAGGACATATCTGAGCACGGCTATTCACCTCATCCAGCAGCCCCATACGCCTGATATTTTCCAGTGTGCGCCACAGGTCTTCCTGCGTGTGCGGCTCCAGCGTCACGATCGGTCGGACACCCTTCTGTTTTAGCAACTCAAAAAACCGCTGAAAGGGAAAGTTCCCCTCCCCCACCGGAAGATGTTCATCGGCACTGCCATGGTTGTCGTGGAGGTGTATCTGGCCGATCCGGGAACCGAGGGCATCCATCCACTCGTCGAGGCCCGAGTTGGAAAACGCGTTGAAGTGGCCGGTGTCAAAACAGAGACAGATATTGTGCGCGCCTTGGAATTCATCCAGGAGGAGGCTGAGAGATTTCGAACTATTCTCATAGACATTTTCGAGTGCCACCTGTGTCTCCCTCCCGGCGACCGTTTCCATAAGACCGCTCCATGTATCCCTGCTGTTTTCCAGCCACTGCTCTTCGTGGGAGACATAGTACCTCTCATCAAAGGCGGCGTGACAGACTACGGACCGGGGCCTGAAACAGGGTACCAGATCAAAGACCTGTCGGAGCCGTTCCACCGTCACCTCTCGTATCTTCCGGTCCAGGGCGCCGGGTCTCAGGTCGAAAAAGGGGGCGTGCAGTGTAACAGACAGGCCCGCGCCATGAAGGACCTCCGCCACGTCACAGAATTCATTCCGACTGAAGTGGTCGAGGGCGAAGCAATCCAGGCCGATCTCCGGATTGATTCCCTCCTTCAGGATAAGGTCAAGATACTCATCGGTCAGCATCCGAAAGGGCATATTGACCTGGACTTTTTTCAATATATCGTGCATATTCAGCGCATCCTAACAATGATATATGACAGCACTCCGACCGGGGTACTCTTTATCACAATGCCCCCGGCTTGACAACCGGGCGTCATTTTCTTCTTGCAATTAAAAAGGCTTCTTGTTAGGTAGCAGCGCTTGTCACAACAGGATCAGGGCCGTTAGCTCAGCTTGGTAGAGCAGTTGACTTTTAATCAATTGGTCAGGAGTTCAAATCTCCTACGGCCCACCATAATATCAAGGGGTTGCGAGAAATCGTAACCCCTTTTTGTCTACTGTCGGTCTACTGTTGCTACTATTTGCTTGGTAACACAGCAAACCGCTAAACAGCGTTACAATGATATCAGATAGTTAAGCACACGATACAATAGAGAGGGAAACTGACTACTAATCAGTTGGTTTTTAATTTGTTCACTCCCCACCGGAAAGGTGCTCTCATGGAGTTCTTCCTGTAGTCAATCACAAACCGGATGCAGGCAATACTCACTCTTTCAAATACAAGTCTTCACCTAAACTGATCGGGCCATCTCAATGATAACAGGTTGAAATGTGCAGTGTTGAGCATGAGTTTTTCGGGGTCAGGTGGCATTTGTAACTTCCTGAAACAAACAAAACTCGAATTGGCTTGTTCGCTGTAGATTACAATTGGCAATCAGCTACAAGAGGCAAACGTAGACTTGACCCCTTTATCCCATCTTTCTTTACCGCTAACCCGCTCTCTCGTATACGAATTTTGAAAGTACTTCAAATTTATTCCTGCGTATGTACCAGATCAATAAAAGCCAAAACAAATAAGAACATACATCCCTTCAAACAACAGCAGAAAAACCTGGGAGAAATAGACTATGGCCTGCGATACAATGCTCCGCAGGATCTCTTTCGCCGGTTCACCCAAGCGACGGAACGGAACAGACACCGGGCCTTTTTACAAAGCCGTCAACTTTGATTCTACAGACCTTACCTTACTCTCAATACGTCCCGATTTACCCTTTCTGTAATCGACATTAACCGTCATATACACACGGTCACAATCCTTGTTCATCTCTTCAAAACAACGGGTCACAACGCCCATAACTTCGTCCCACTCACCTTCGAGGGTGGTCCCCATAGAATTGAGCTTGTAAGCCAGTCCACTGTCCCTGACAATTTCCAACACCCTAGCCACATACACGCTCACACTTTCACCCTTATCCAGTGGAAATATGGAAAAATTAATCAGTGTACTCATAAAACCTCTCTTTCCCGGTAACGATTTAAAGGCTGTTAATTCAAGAAGATTGCTTTTCTCTAATAATAATGCGGTACCAATCAGAAACAATTAGAACAACATAACCGATCTGATACCCTTCTTATTCCTCAGTTCATTGTACACGACAGAGGCGCAGGAAATATCCTGGATGGCAAGGCCGGTGGAATCGAAGATCGTAATCTCTTTTTCGGATGTTCGGCCTTTCTTCTTTTTGGCGGCAATATCTCCCAGCTCTCCATAAATATCTTTTTCAGAAAGGTAACCTTCCCGCAGCGGTACATTAATTTCACCGCTGTGGGATGCCTGTGCCCAGTTGTCGATTACCACGGTTGCCCCTTTGAAAATCTTGGGGTTAAGTTCCTGCTTTCCAGGGGCATCAGCGCCGATGGCATTAATATGCGTACCCGGAGAGACAGTGTTCACCAAGGGTGTTCTCGACGGCGTTGTTGTAATCAGGATATCCACATCCGTTGTCACATTGTCAATAACCTCGGACAGGATTGTTTCCAGTTTATAGGTTCGCCTTGCCCACCCGGCAAATTTTCGGGCGAGGGCTTCATCCTGTGCCGTCAATATCTTTATGGTTTTCAGTGTTCTTATTTCCATGGAACACGCAAGCTGTGTGCGCGCCTGCTCACCACACCCCACAAACCCCGCAGAAATAGAGTTCTTTCTGCTTAATAATTTAACTGCTGTCGCTCCCGCGGCACCGGTCCGTATGCCGGTCAGATAGGTCCCGTCCATAATTGCCAGGGGGAATCCTGTCTCCGGATCGGTCAGAATAACAACAGCCATAACCGTAGGAAGACCATGTTTCCTGCCGTTTTCCGGATGGACATTCACGCTTTTGATCCCGGCAGCATCAAACCCCTGCCCGTGAATATATGCGGGCATGGAGCGCATATCCCCCTTAGGAAAAGTTATATAACTCTTGGAGGGCATGTCGATCTGCCCCATCCCGTAAGCTCTGAAAGCCTTTTCAACCGTATTGTTGGCAACGGCAGGCGTCAATACAATACCTTTGCAATCTCTTTCTTTGTGATGATCAGTGTTTTCATTCGGTTTCTCCTCGGGAAAAGGGGGAAGAAGGATAAAGAGGCCAACTATTCAAGGTGGGGTCAATTAAAAGACATACCTTCTATTTATAGTTATTACATTTTCTAAACCAGCCAAAACCAAAAATAGCAAATGTAGCCGGCAATTATCAAGATAAATGCGCCGAGAAAATCTCGGGAAGGATAATCGAAGGTTACTTCCTGTAGGTCAATCAAAACCGGATGCAGACAATACCCACTCTTTCAAATACAAAGCGAGAGGTTGGGTGATCTGGCCAGATCATTGAATATGATTTGAAAGGTTGAAGAGATCAGACAGCCTCTCTTCTTTCATGTAGTGGGCAGACATTCTTCCTGAACAAGCGAAACTTGTGTTGGATTGTTCGTTGTAGATTACTTTTGGTAATCAGTAAAGTCAGGCATCAGCGGCGGCGCGAAGCGCGTTCCGCTGTATGCCGTTGTTGGCTGGCTCTTCGATCTGAAAGAAAAGCCCCTCTTGTACAATACACCTGATTGGTAGTAACCTGGGACATCCTTCAAATGTACCGATGAACCTCCAACAGATTCACAATCTGTCCGTTCATCTATTATCTCCTCTCTTCTGTTGAGCACAATGCAGGGTTTCTCTATTTCCAAGAGCATCCAAGCACATGTTGCATGATATGCATGTTGCTCTATGGCGCTGGCCACCTTTCCACTCATTGATAATGCCAGGCTCTCTTATCAGAGGGCGACAGAGGGATATAAAATCTGCCTCTCCTTCTTGGATAACTTCTTCCATGAGCTCAATCGATCTAAGGCCACCTACCATCATCACGGGCACGCTCACCTGGCTCTTTACGCCTTTGCACCAATCACGGAAGTAGCCCTCACGGTCTACGCTGTTAATTTTGGTTCTAAATTCGGTTCCCTCGTACCTTTTGCCTCTCAATCCTTGGCTGATCTCTAAGGCATCAAA
>JAFCZZ010000619.1 GCA_019314085.1 Deltaproteobacteria bacterium
TGAATACACATGGGATGAATACGTACAGTCATAACGCATTTTGAAAAAAAGGCGTGTAGGAGAGGTCTGTCTGGATTGTGCTCAAAAATGCCCTCTTGCCGGGTGACTCGACCAAAAGGTGATATGATTTTAAAAAAAGGGCGGCCGCTGCTCCACCTCCCTCTCCCAATCGCATCGCCAGCCCCTGTTTTTCGATGTGAACTATTCCTTGACAAGTAAAAACAGCCCCCCTATACTTCCGACCATCGAAAGCAATGCCTTATCAATTCAATAGTCCTCAGCATGCTGTGGTTCAAAAAGCTGTTGCCTGATTAAGCAACTAAGGTCATCGATATGGTTATCATGGTTACTGCGGATCATGGACCTGCAGTTTCAGGCGCCCATAACATAATCGTGGCCACCAGGGCTGGTAAAGACCTGATATCGTCCCTGGTATCGGTATTACTCTGTATCGGGCCACGGTTTGGCGGTGCGCTGGACGGAGCTGCGTTGCAGTTCTCTGAGATCCTTGACAGTGAATTGGCCCCGCTGGAGTTTGTAAACTCCATGAAACAGAAAGGTGCGAACATCCAGGGTATCGGCCACAGAATCAAGTCCATACATAACCCGGATATGAGAGTGTCAATCATAAATAATTACGCCAGGAAGCACTTTAAAACCACTGCTCTTCTGGATTACGCTTTAGAAGTGGAAAAGATTACCACAGGTAAGAGAGATAACCTGATCCTGAACGTGGACGGCTGTATAGGCATATGCTTCGTGGACCTTCTGAGGTCCGAGTTCTCCAGGGAGGAGGCAGACGAATACATCCGGATGGGCACACTGAACGGTCTTTTGGTTCTGGGCAGTAGCATAGGCTTCATGGGACACTATCTCGACCAGAAGAGACTCAAACAGGGCCTGTATCGTCACCCCTGGGAAGATATCGCCTATCTGAAGGAGTAAGTAGGGACGATAAAGATCATACAATCTCCCACCGGCCTCCTGTTAGAGGGGGGAGGCTGAGGGGAAATATCGATTGCCCTGTCGGACGCTTTCACTTCCAGTGAACATGCCGATCTTTCTGTTACCTCTTGTGCAGGGCGGCACATCCGCCACCTTCACACTGGTATCGCCGGAAGGTGAAACCCAACTGACAATTTTAAGGAGATACGAATGAAAAATATATGGAAAGAACCGATCGGGCCGAGTGCACCGTTGTCGCGATCAATGATCAGGACCAGGACTATCCGTATCCCGAAAAGGTTCGGCATGTCATCCGGCAGAATCATCAACGGGATTATCTCAGGGCGGTTAAATTTATCAATTACAGTGACGCCGATGCCTGTGTACTGGAACATGAATTCGGGATCTTCGGCGGTGACAGCGGTATTTACATCCTTCCGTTAATCCATAGGCTGAGGATTCCCCTTGTTGCAACCCTGCATACGATCCTCGAGAAGCCTTCCTATAACGAAAGGGCCATCATCCATGAGATCGGTGAAAAGGCCGCAACACGGGGTCCCCGACCTCGATCTTGTTCAGAGGAATCAGTATAAAAAGAAGTTTAACCTGGAGGGCAAAAAGGCCATCTTTACCTTTGGCCTTCTGAGCCGAAGCAAGGGGATTGAAACAGTACTTCAGGCCCTGCCGCAGGTTGTTCTGAAGCATCCGGATGTCGTGTTCATCATATTAGGGAAAACACATCCGGCCGTGTTGCGCACTTCGGGGGAGGAGTACCGGAATTATCTGCGACGCCTGGTCGAAAAGAATAATCTGAGAGAACACGTCTATTTTTATAACCGTTTTGTCAGCGCGGCGGAACTGTTTGAGTATCTATCCGCCATCGATATCTACATTACCCCCTATCTGAATGAGGCCCAGATTACCAGCGGGACCATGGCCTACGCGGTCGGAGCGGGGGCGGCCGTAATCTCCACACCCTACTGGCATGCCCAGGAGCTTTTAGCAGATGGTCGGGGAAGGCTCTTTGATTTTCACGATTCAAGCGCACTGGCCGGTATCCTCAATGAACTTTTGGATAACCCTTCCACCCTGCTCGAATTGAGACACAAGGCTTACACCTACGGGCGGAAGATGACATGGCCCGTTATCGGGGAGAAATATGCCAAACTCATGCGCGATGTGGCGCAATCCTATCCCGAGGTGAGTGCCATAGAGAGCGCTATCGTCGACCCGCTGGTTCTCCCCCCTTTTGATCTGGCCCACGTCAGGCAGTTCACCGACGATACCGGTATTATCCAGCATGCGAAATACAGTGTGCCGAACCGGAAAGAGGGATACTGCCTGGACGATAATGCCAGGGGGCTATTGATGGCCGCCATGGCCTGTCGCCAGAAGAGAGACCCGGTGGCCCTGCGTCTTATACCCACGTATCTCAGTTATATCGATTATATGCAGCGTGATGACGGCCTGTTCAGGAATTTTTTAAGCTACAATCGAGACTTTCTGGACGAGGTAGGATCGGAAGATGCTTTCGGACGAACCATATGGGCACTGGGATACCTTATCCGTTTTTCCCCTCACGATGCCTTTTTCCAACTGGCCAACGACCTGTTCTCCAAGGCGTATACGCATTTTCAGAACGTCCGTTCCATTCGGGGTATTGCCGACACGATCATAGGTGTCTGTCATTATCTTAATCGTTATTCGAGCGATGAGGGGATGAACGAAACCCTTAAGGGGATGGTAGGGCGGATTATCGCGCAGTACAAAGACGAGGCCGATGGCGAGTGGCACTGGTTTGAACCAACGGTGACCTATGACAACGGCATTATTCCCCTGGCCCTGTTCCATGCCTATGAAATAACCGGTGATAAAAAGGTCCTGGCCATTGCCCGCGAGATGGCGGACTTCCTGAAAGGAATCATTTTTAGAGACGGGTATCTTGCGCCGGTGGGGTCCGACGGCTGGTATGAAAAGGGCGGACAGTGTGCGCGGTACGCGCAGCAACCCATTAAC
>JAFCZZ010000620.1 GCA_019314085.1 Deltaproteobacteria bacterium
TCAAACCACATGACAGTACTGTCTCCCTCAAAAGCAAGAATATGGGTGGCGATGCGATCGAGAAACCAGCGATCGTGAGTGATAATAACCGCGCAGCCCCCAAAATGTTCCAACGCCTCTTCAAGGGCGCGCATGGTATTCACGTCCAGATCATTTGTGGGTTCGTCCAAAAGCAATACATTGGCGCCCTCCTTGAGCATACACGCAAGATGGGCGCGATTACGCTCGCCGCCTGAAATCATGTTTACTTTTTTCTGCTGGTCTGATCCTGAGAAATTAAAACGTGCCACATAGGCTCTTGAATTTATTTCTCTATTTCCAAGCTTAATCATGTCACTGCCCCCGGAAATCACTTCCCATATTGTCTTGTCGGGGTCAAGGGTATCGCGTTCCTGATCGACGTACGCGAGTTTGACAGTGTCCCCGATTTTAATGGCGCCGGAATCAGGTTTTTCCGAATCGGTTATCATTTTGAAGAGGGTTGTTTTGCCTGCGCCGTTGGGACCGATTATGCCGACGATACCTCCCGCAGGCAGGGCAAACGTCATTCCCTCAAAGAGAAGGCGATCGCCAAAAGCCTTACTCACATTTTCGGCTTCGATAACCGCTTTTCCAAGACGGGGGCCGGGCGGAACATAGATTTCAAGATCTTTGATCTCTTTTTCATAAGTCTGGGTTAAGAGTGTTTCGTAAGCATTGATACGTGCCTTTGCCTTTGTCTGGCGGCCTTTCGGTGACATGTGGATCCATTCCAGCTCCCGCTGCAAGGTCTTCTGCCGCCCTGTTTCCGTTTTTTCTTCCTGTTTGAGCCGCATCTGTTTCTGTTCAAGCCAGGAAGAATAGTTGCCTTTCCAGGGAATGCCGTGTCCCCGATCAAGCTCTAAAATCCAGCCCGCTGCATTATCTAAAAAATACCGGTCGTGCGTGACGGCAATTACCGTACCTTCATACTGCTGAAGATGACGTTCAAGCCAGGCGACAGTTTCGGCATCCAGGTGATTCGTCGGTTCATCCAGAAGCAAAATATCCGGTTTCTGTAATAACAGTCTGCACAGCGCCACGCGTCTTTTTTCGCCACCGGAAATAACATGAATGGGTGTATCTCCCGGAGGACAGCGCAGCGCATCCATTGCCATTTCCAAACGCGCATCGATATCCCAGGCATCAAGATGATCGATTTTTTCCTGCAATTCGCCCTGGTGCTCTATAAGTTGATTCATTTCTTCGTCAGACATGGGCTCGGCAAATTTTTCACTGATTTCATTGTATTCCTTCACAAGATCTACAGTCGCCTTCATACCTTCTTCAACAACGGTTTTTACGGTTTTATTCGGATCAAGCACAGGTTCCTGCTCAAGAAACCCTAAAGTGTATCCCGGAGAAAGAACGGCTTTCCCATCATATTCCTGATCAACACCTGCCATAATGCGCAAAAGGGAACTTTTCCCTGAGCCGTTTAATCCCAGGACACCGATTTTGGCGCCATAAAAGTAGGAAAGGGATATGTCTTTTAACACCGGTTTGTTCTGGTAGAATTTACCGACGGTTTGTTCTGGTAGAATTTACCGACTCTCATCATTGAATAAATTATCTTTTCCGGTTCATTGCTCATTGGTGATCTCCTCACTTATTTTACACAAATCCCTGAACGGGGAATGTAGATTCAGTCTGCTCCATCAAAGAGCTTTGGTGCGGCCCTGGACATAGGCGTGATCCTCCTTGCGATCCTCACCGTCTGCGGCCCGGGTGGCCAGCTCATCACAGCGCTCATTTTCCAGGTGTCCGGCATGCCCGCGCACCCAGACGAACTGCACCCTGTGCCTGTCGCACAGATCCAGCAACTGCGCCCACAAATCGGCATTCTCGGCGGCATCTTTCCTGGTGCGCATCCAGTTATTGGCGCGCCCTTTCTGGGCCCATCCCTTGCTGATGCCATTGCCGACATAGCGCGAATCGCTGTGCAGTATCACGTCGGCCGGGGTCTTCAATGCCTTGAGCGCCGCAATACAGGCCATCAGCTCCATGCGGTTGTTGGTGGTCAGGCGAAAGCCCTGCGCGATCTCGGTCCGATTTTCCCCATCGATGATGACAGCACCGTATCCCCCCGGTCCCGGATTACCGCGACAGCCCCCGTCGGTATAGATGATGATCGTGCCCGGCTGTGCGCTGGCTGCATCAACGGTGGTACCGGGATGCTTTGTTC
>JAFCZZ010000621.1 GCA_019314085.1 Deltaproteobacteria bacterium
TGCTACTGTCGAGAAGTTGCGTAAGCTCATGGAGCGAACCACATCAGAGACAAGAGACGGCGAAGTGCTAATATCGTTCAAAATGTCTCAAGGTGGTATTCGAGACAACAAGGTCAAGATCAGCGTGGAGGAAAAAGTGTAGCACAATAGCCTATCTGCCATGTGCAGAAAAGGCCGTAAGTGTCGCTTAACTGGCGGCACCCGACATATCGGCATCTGAAAACCCCCTGACTTTATCCCCCGCTTATCCCCTGAGTCAGGCTGGTTGAAAGCCCGGAAAGTATCGTTGCTACGGCAGCGTGAAATCCGGGCTTTCTGTGTTTCATGCCGCGAACCACAACCAATCGGCGCAAGGTCGCCGCGCAACAAAAGGAGAAGTGAAAAGATGGAAGACGAGAAAACGACCAGCGTAACAGAGGAAACGGTTGAGCAAACGGATGGCACCGCCACACAAGAGGAGGGGGCGGAACCCGTAGTTGATGACAGACACGAGGGTATTACAATCACGAGCGGTGTGGGTGTGAAGGATAACCCCGCCAGCGAGTCTAAAGATGCTACTGGTGACGCAGAGGATGAAGAGGAGGCGAAGCCAAGTGATACCACAGACCCGAAAGATGACGCTGGTGGCAAAGATAGCCCGGAAAGCCCGAAAGATGACGGTAAAACCGATGCCAAGCCAAAGGCTAAGCAAACGCCACAGGAGCGCATCAATCAGGCCGTTAAGAAGCAACGGGACGCCGAGCGACATGCGCGTATTCTCGAAAAAGAAAATGAAGAATTGAGGGCTGGTACAAAAGCCGCACCAAAAGACGGCGACGCCGGGGTAGACATAAAACCCGACGCGGAGGACACAAAACCACAGGAGCAAGATGAGCCGGAGCCGAAAGAGGAGGATTTTGATGATTACACCGATTACGCAAAGGCTCTTGTGAAGTGGGAAGTGAAACAGTCAAGTCGGCAACATGTCGATATTGACGCGATTGTTGACCAAAAGGTTGAAGCAAGACTCGCCCCGTATGTCATCTTATGCCGCAGCAAAAGAAATAGGAAGGCTTGAGGTGAAACTCGAATCAACCGCCACACAAGAGGGCGCGAAGCAAGAAGGCAACGAAACAACGAAGAAACCAACCAAAGCCGCAGCACCAATCAAGCCATTAGCGGGAGTAGAAAGAGTGAAGAAAGACCCGAGCAAAATGCCTCAATCCGAGTTTGAGGCTTGGCGCAATGCTGGCGGCGGATAATAACCCATAAGGAACAGAACCATGTCAAGCATACATACCCAACTGCATGATGACATCATCGCAAAAGAGTTCATCATGCAATTCAAGAACAACACCAGATTCGTTACAAATGTCCATCAGGGGCATTCAAAGGAGTTTCGCAAAGTAGGCGAGACGATTCGCGTCCAGAAGCCGAACCGTTTTATGACTGGTAGCGGGTCGGATATTACTTCGAGCATGAATGCGCTTAAGGAAAGCAGCGTGAACCTGACTCTCTCGCAGGAGCATTGCGCTATAGAGTTTACAGCGAAAGACCTTACGCTGGGTCTTGACAGATTTTCCGAGCGCATTATCCAGCCCGTCGTTGATGAACTGGCAAACAAGGTGGACGCTGATGGCCTTGCACAGTACTACAAGGTCTATAACGCTGCCGGAACCGCGGGAACGACACCGGGAACATTCGCCGCCATCGGGGACGCAGCCACGAAGCTCGACAATTATGGTGTGCCGCGCAAAGACCGCAAACTCGTTCTTAATCCCGCTGCGGAATGGTCAATAGCCAATGCGCTCAAGGGTCTCTATCTTGAGAAGGAAGTTCGCGGAATGGTCACAAACGGACTGCTTGGGCGCACAGGTTCGTTCGACATTTACGGTGACCAGAACGTGGTTTCGCATACTGCCGGTGGCAATGGCGGTGACCCGGTTGTTTGCCTCGACTCCGACATCAGTGCCGGAACGACAGGCTTAACCTATCTCACGTCTGACGTGAACGGTTCTACATCGACGGTTTATCTCGATGGCGCTACCGCATCCACCGAGATTTTCACACAGGGTGACATTATCACGCTCGGCGTGTATGGAGTTAATCCCAAAAACCGCAATAGCACCGGTCAGTTACAGCAGTTCACGGTTATTTCGGGTGGCACGGCGGACTCAAGCGGCTATCTATCTTTGGTCGTCTCCCCGGCAATCGTTACGGCTGCCGTTAACGAGGCATACCAGACCGTGGTTAGCGCTCCGGCGGAGAACGCGGTTCCTGTACTCGTGGGGTCTCACGTTGCCAACCTCGCATTCCACAAGAACGCCTTCACGTTTGCCACTGCGCAGCTTGAAGTTCTCGATGGGTGCAAGGGTTCGACCGCCACTGACGATGTTACCGGCATCTCCATGCGGTATATGCGGCAGGGCAACATTTATACAGATGTGAATGTCATGCGCTTCGATATTCTGTATGCGTGGCAGTGCATCAACCCCGGTTTCGCATGTCGTTTGCTGGGATAAGTC
>JAFCZZ010000131.1 GCA_019314085.1 Deltaproteobacteria bacterium
GCAAAGATACTCAGCTTGCGTTTTCTGATGACGAAGAGCAGAAGCCCGAGCGTCAGAAAACCCGTCACGGCGGCAGCGGCCATTCCGGCTAGATATATCAACATATCGGGCGGAGGGATCGCCTCTACATATTTCAATTCAAGAACCACTGCCCCCAGGACGGCGGGTATGGACAGCAGGAATGAAAACCGGGCAGCCGCTGCTCCGTCCAGGCCCCTGAAGATACCGAAGGCTATGGTAGACCCGGACCGGGATATCCCCGGAATCAGAGCCATTGCCTGAACGATGCCGATGACCAGGCTGTCGGTTATGTTCATGTCCTTCTCCACCCGGCGGCCCTGAAACCTGTCGGATATGAACAGCAGGACGCCGGTGATCAGGAGCATGAAGGAGACCGTCTGGGGGGATGTGAAGAGGAGGTGTATCCTCTCTTCGAACAGCAGGCCAATGGTCCCGGTACATATCGTTGCAATGATGATATAGATGGCTGTCTTTCTGCCGGTGCTCACCCGTGCGTCATCACGGTTTTCCCGTGAGCTGGCGGACCATCCGGACGGGATCAGCGCGGTCAGTATCTCCAGGATTTCCTTCCTGAGAAAGAAGGTGACTGCCAGGAGCGTCCCGAAATGGAGCGTGGCATCGAACAAGACTCCCGGCTGCTGGAATCCCTTTATAAGACTCTGTATGATTACCAGATGGCCGGAACTGCTCACGGGGAGAAATTCTGTCAACCCCTGCACTGTCCCAAGCAGGATCGCTTCCCAAAGATTCAACGGTTGTTCCCTTTTCCTTTCCCGAAGGTGATATGGATAATCCCGATCAATCGGGACACAGGCAATGGATGTGCGCAATTTTTGTACTGAATAATGCCGGTGAAGTCAATGAAAAATATGGGACTTTTCTGCCGGCACAAAACCGGAGTACAATTCGTTTGACAGTGTCGTACATTCTGTACTACGGTGCACGAAGACTTTTAGAAGGAGAGGGAAATGGTTAACAAGGTTATATTGATCGGAAGACTGGGGGCGGATCCTGAGGTGCGGTACACCCAGGATGGTACCATGGTAACCAATTTCAACCTGGCCACAGATGAGCAGTGGAAGGACAAGAGTGGAGAGAAGGTCCAGAAAACGGAGTGGCACAGGATCGTCACGTTCAGAAAACTTGCCGAAATATGCGGCAACTATCTGGCCAAGGGAAGGCTGGTCTATATCGAGGGCAGGATTCAAACGAGAGCCTGGGATGACAAGGACGGGAACAAGCGCTATACCACGGAGATCGTCGCTTCCAACATGCAGATGCTGGAGCGGAAAGAACAGGGGTCCTATCAGTCATCCGGGACCGAGACATCGTCCCCTGCCAATTCGAGCATGCCTGAGGACGACGTTCCCTTCTGACGGGTTTGCTTCATTCATAACAGATTAACGCTCCGCTCCGTAGCTTGCTACGGCGCGGTTTATTTTTTGTCTTCCTTGATCTTTTTGGGATCTTCGGTGCCATCCACCTCATCGTTTTCCTGAAAGGATTTTTTGAAGTTTCTGATACCCTTACCGATAGCCCCCCCTATTTCGGGAAGCTTTCCGGCGCCAAAGATGATCAGGATAATGACCAGTATAATCACCAACTCGGGCATGCCTATTCCGAACATATTCGATTCACCTCTTAGAATCTCTTGTTAAAACTGCTGCACCGCTGTTTATAGCAGTGCCTGTCTCACTCGTCCGCGGGCAGTGTCAGGCGAATGACCTCCCCGTGCTCTCCCAGAGGGCCAAGTGATCGTTCCTGAAAACGGATATTCACCCCCCCGGCATTGCCGATGAGCAGGACGAATCTCTCCGACGCCTTTTCCGTGATCCGTTCTCCCGGCCACAGCATAACCTCAAATGACGGCTCTCCATCTCTGCCTATCTCTATCCAGGTCAGTTCCGATGCCTCTATTACCATGATATACGGTTTTTCTTCAGCGGGAACGGCCGTGTTGACCTCGGCAACTTCTTCCAGCTGTTCAACTGGCTGTTCGGCTTCAATCACGGGCTGTTCTTCCCCGGCCACCGGCTGTTCAGTTTCCGTCGGTGGCTGTGTATCTTCCGCGATCGCTTGATCCAGCTCTTGCATGCTATCCGCCACAGAGAGGTCTGCCGCCGGAGCGCTATCCGCCTCTGGGGGTTCGCTTTCTCCTTCGACGGCGCCACCACCGCTTTCCTCCGCTGGTGTCTCTTCGGGGGCTCTCTCTTCGAGGGCTTCCTGGGGCTCCCCGGCGATCGAGATCTTCCCGGCGGGGGACAACCCCTCTGCTGTCTGACGGCCACTCGTGCTCCACTGGTACAGGTAGAAGGATCCTGTCAAGGCCAGTAACCCCAATACGATGATCACCCATATCCAGATTTCCATGTGGCGTTTCTTCGCTGCGAGCTTCTTCAGTAGTTCATACCTGTCGTCATCGGGCTCCAGACTTTTGAGGTATGTGTCATAGAGCGAAAGTATCTTTTTGCCGTCAACATCAAGGGCCTTGGCATACATGTCGATAAAGGCCCTGGCATATATCGGCTCCGGAAGAAGTTCAAACCTTTGTTCTTCAATAGCCTTGAGATTCTGAGGGCTTATTCTCGTGGAGGAAGACACGTCCTTGAGGGTAAGTCCTCTGGATGTTCTGATCGTTCTCAGGTCAAGGGTGGTCTCTTCCGGTTTTTCAGAACTCACGCCCACATCTTCCGTTTTGTTATCCTGTTCCTTTTCGTCCATAACGGCGTATGCAATTCCCTCCGAAGATTGCTAAACACTGAAATCTCTACCACTAATCCACAGGGGAAGCAACAGAAATTGTCTCAACTTTTCCATGAAATCGTGTTAAGAACCTTGCCTACAATACACTGCCAGGGAGGAAGAGATGCCGGAACAGGGAGACTTTGCCATATCCATAGCCAGGCTGGCGGGATCAGTGCTGAAGGATCGATTCAGAGAGAAACACAGGATCGACTACAAGGGGGAGATCGATATCGTCACGGAAGCGGACAGGATGTCCGAGGAGATATTGATCACGAAAATCAACAAAAGATTTCCCGATCACAATATCCTGTCCGAGGAGGCGGCGGAGATAGAGAGAGGGTCACGGTATCGGTGGGTCATTGATCCACTTGACGGGACAACGAACTACGCCCACGGATTCCCCCTGTTCTGCGTCTCGATTGCCTTGGAAAAAGACGGACAGATCATAACGGGTGTTGTCTACAACCCGGTATCGGACGAACTGTTTGTGGCCGGAAAGGGGGAGGGGGCATTCCTTGACGGCTCCCGTATTTCGGTCTCCGGGACCACGGAGATTTCAGAGAGTCTCCTGGCAACCGGTTTTCCGTATGACATACGAAGAGACCCGAACAACAATATCAACTACTTTTCTGAAATGGCCCTGAGGGTTCAGGGTATTCGTCGTGCAGGATCTGCGGCGCTTGATCTGGCCTATACGGCGGCGGGGCGTCTCGACGGTTTCTGGGAGCTGAAACTGCATCCATGGGATACGGCGGCCGGATGGCTCCTTGTCAGCGAAGCGGGCGGAGCTGTCACCGATATCTCGGGCGGCGGCTACCGTCTCGATTCTCCAAGCATACTCGCATCAAACGGGAAGATACATGACGACATGATCCGCATACTGGACAGCATCAACCCGGACGACGGGAGATTGTCCTGACCGTTCCTCACGGGACGGGCCGGACGGTACATTGGATGTATGGGAGGGTATTAGATCCTGGGCGTACCCGCGAAAAAGGCCCGGGAGAATTGTCATATCTTCAGTTTTTTTATCTTGCCGTGCAGTGTGTTGCGGTTTATCCCGAGAAAATCGGCGGCGGCGGTTTTTACATTATTGGAACGTTTCATTGCGATCTTTATCAGGGCCTTTTCAACCATCGACAGGACCTCATCATACACCCCGTCTCTGCCATTTCCTCCGCAGCCAAGAATCGTAACGACCTCATCGATCCTCTTTTCAAAGACCTCTTCTATAAGTGGAAAAGACGACTCGTTCATCTCTTCATTCATCATCGCCCTGATCCGTTCCCGCTTTCCCATACAACGCTCCTTTTGGGTAGAATATGAATAATGCATGTAAGAAATAATAACGATTTAGTAGGCAACCTTCAGGATAATCGCCCCCAGAAGGATAACGGAGGCAATCCAGGCGGATACCGCGTCTGATATTCGCACTACCGGATGCTCGATAACATCCCGGACACCCTCTTCAATCTTTTCCCCATCGACATGCCCGACAATGTCCCGGACAAGAGAGGTGAAATTTCCGTGAGAATTGGCCAACGCGTAAAATCCTTTCGTGGTAGTCAGCAGCAGATACACCTTCTTACGCACGGCCAGAACGTCTATATTGGTAATATCCTCCCAGAGAAGGTGTTTTTCTCTGAAAAGCTTTCGTATCCTGATGCCGTCATCCCCGATGGTCGTCCTGCGCCAGACCGATTCAAGGAAGATGTACAGGGTGGGAATAAATATGATTGCGAGAACCACGATCTCCGGAGGAAATACCCTGTCAAACATGGAGAGTATCAATAACACGAAGAGAAGCAGGAAGGCCAGAGAAAAGGGGAGGAGAAACCCCCGTCTTGTCGTATAGGTGCTCGTTTCCATGGATCACTCTTCCCTCACAAAGGTGCCGCTCTTCCCCCCGCTCTTCTTCAGCAACCGTATGTCGGACAGCACGATTCCCCGGTCTGCGGACTTGCACATATCGTATATGGTAAGCGCGGCCACACTCACCGCCGTCATGGCCTCCATCTCCACCCCCGTTCTGTCCAGGGTCTTGACGTGCGCCGTAATAGCGACTTCTCCCTTCTCGGAATCGCTCGAAAAATCGATATCGATCCCGGTCAGGGCGAGAGGGTGGCACATCGGAATGAGGTCGCTTGTTTTCTTGGCGGCCATAATCCCCGCGATCTTTGCGGTAGCATAGACGTTACCCTTCGCGACACCCCCCGATTCAATGGCTTTGACGGTATCGGGCCTCATCAACACCCTGCCGCCCGCAACGGCCTCCCTCAGGCTGGGCTCCTTGGCGGTGACATCGACCATCCGGGGCCTGTTTTTTTCGTCCAGGTGTGTAAATTCCATCGTGGTCTTCTCCGTTCGGCGAGGGGGAAAAGTAACACAGCCTCCCCCATTCAGTCAAGAGAGTTCACGGGCAGGGAGACAGATATCTGGACATCGTGGATCGACTGCGATCATCGCGTCCGCATCTGTTTGATTCGCCGATACAGCCACCCGTTGATATAGAAGAAACGTGTCATCCATCCACTGCGCCGGAGAATCTTTT
>JAFCZZ010000132.1 GCA_019314085.1 Deltaproteobacteria bacterium
TCTGAGAAGAAGGTATGTGTTCATGTTCACGTTGACGATGATGTGAAATTCCTTGACAACAGGAATCAGGAACTGGATATACCGTTATATCGCTATTTAACGCCTCGTGATATCATGGAGAACATCAGGCGGAGCTGGGTTAACGTTGTCTATCCGCCGCGTGATTATGCCATGAGCCATGAGGTTATAGAGGAGATCATCCGCAGATCTTTCATCGAGAAATTCCCCGGGGTGGTCGATCGCGAATTGTTCTGGTATGAGATGATCCATACATTACTGAAGCACAAACGACCTGAGGATTTTTATTCTCTTATCCTCGATGAAGCGGACGACATCTTTCCCGACAGTCCCCGAACACCACGATATCAGCTTCAGGACTGGTTCCGTGCCACCTGCTTGCGTGATCTCCGAAAGACCAAACTGTCGTTTTACGTGGCATTTCAGACACACATCGATTTTGATTATTACATCCTCGCCAAAATTCCGGCGAAAATCTATTTGAAGGGGGCTTTTCTGCCGAGCGGGAAGTATACCGTGGTGAAACGGAGTATGCCACGGTATCTGCGGCGCGGTGAATACATAATCGAGAAAAACGGTTTATATGGAAAGGCGAAGTTTCCGAAGATCGACACCAGCGATCAGGTCCGGGCTGTATTTGCCTGAGATACCAAAAGATTTATTTATCTACAGTCATATTTTCACATACAGGAGGTGACAGAACAGATGGTTAAGACGCTTGAAGAGGCAAAGGAGGTATACCGCAGGACTCTCCACAAATTCCTCCGGAGCCACGGCGTGAACATGAGTGATCGGGCGGCAATGGACCTGCAGTCGATCATCTTTGGTGTCGCAGGTGCAACCGTGGCGCTCCTGATTGCCGTGATCGTACTTGGCAATCTCGACACCGCAACCCAGGGCACTGTCAGTGAGAACAGTACTTATGCCGGCCTTCTCACAACTGTAAACACGTATGGTTCCACCGCGATCACTCTGCTTGCGATCGGTATCATTGTCGCCGGTGCCGCAGCAATTCTGTATATCATCAGGAGCTCATTCTGATGCATCGCACCACCCGCGATAACCGCCTCCAGAACCGCCTCAAAATACTTTTTTTACATATCCTTGCGTTAATCCTGGTCCCGGTTGCATATCCAGTAGCCGCAGCGGAAGACATCATTGTCGCGGATACTGCACAGATCAGTATAACAGGCATCCCGGCATCCTGGTGGATCGTTCTGTTCGTTATTGCTACAAGCCTCTATCTCATCTCGATCTTTATCGATTCTCAGTCGATGATAACATCAGTCCTGGCGTTCATCCTGTCCGGGGCTCTTGTTTATCTTCTGCCTCTTGCCAGGGACATCAGGTTGATGCTGGTACCGGTAGTTGATGCCACTGGCAACATCACCGGGTATACTCTCCAGCCGGCAACCCTGTCATGGCAGATACCCGGTCTCGGATATCTCGCCTTTTTGCTGATGGCATTGTCTGTGATCTCTATGTATAGCGCATATCTCCATCTCAGGGAGGAGAGGTAATGGACCCATATCTACCGCCATATTCTGGCGATCCCGTAATTGGAGGTGCAGGCCTCCCGGAAGAGCCGACAGACTGGGAGCCAACTCCCTCAATCACCGAGAAGCAGTGGCAGGTATTACTTGAGAGGTTTGGCGTTGACGAAGAGATACAGAAACGCCTGTGGTCTATCCTGAACGTCCACATGCAGCTCGGGAAGGTTCAGTCCTTCGATGACCTCCTCACTCACCTGATCCATATTGAAAACATTATACGTGTGTCGACCTGGGATGATGAGGCGCCACCGATCGAGTACTATCAGCTTGAACAGATCAGGTGGTTCGTTGAATGGCTGATCCGAAAATCGGTTGAGGGTGGCACTCCAAATGAGCGCGTACTTCTGATATCGAATTACGGGAATATCACACACAGATATGAGGACCACTCTCCCTCACGCCCGCCTGAACGAGGAATTCTGGGTAAATTACTGAAGCGTGGAGGTAACTGATGGTGACAGTGACCTGTGAGTTGATAATCGCAATTGCAGCCGGCCTTGTAGCATTCGCTGAACTGATCGCTATCCTGTTGATCTGGTCGAAGGCGGGACCATGTCGTGAATATATCTTAGCCAGCATCTCCAGAGAGAAGCCTAACCTTCTTCTGATCACCCGTTCTGATGGTTCTGCGACCTTACGTCGGGCGTTCAATGAGGACGGGAGATATCGGGCATTTCTCGACAACAAGATGCATGAATGGATACAGGTTGAACCCTCCGGTCTCCGGTTCGGCGAATTGCAGCTACAGATCGTCCATGATGCATATGGCATCGTGACAGACCCGGAGAAGGCACTGGTGATCGAGGCGGTGAAGAAGAAATACGGCGTCAGGAACCTCCGTGAACTTATGTCATCCATAAAAGAGGGCGAATCCCCCAATGGAACCCCGGTTTCCGGGTCTGATACTATCGAGGTGCCGGGTGTGAGGCCGGTTGATCTGCAATCCGTGGCGTACTGGAGTGGCATGACATCACGGAGCCGGGGACAGAGCCTCGAAGCAACCTAGGCGATACAGACTCTGATCGAGAAAAAACTTAAAAAGGAATGGGGACTATCATCAACCCGTATGGGATTCATTGTGCTGATTATCGTGTTCGCGATAACGGCACTTGCCCTGCTGGCCAGTAACCTTGGAGTTGGAGTATAATGCCATCAGATCCGGATTCAGACACACCCACAATGGGGCGGCTCAGCTCCATTACCTCCTCCATAGCCACCGCCGCCAGCAAAGTCAGGTATACGATGGCCTCTGCAAAGGAACGGGCGGAGGCTGCGAAAAGGAGATACGAATCACTCAGAAAGCGTTACGAACGCGCCAGAAAAACGTATCGGCGTTATAAACGTACATACAGGCGCATAAGTAAAAAACTCAAAGGAGATTATAAAAAATTCGAGAAACTCACCAGAGGCCGTGAGAGGTGGCGGCCCGAATACGCCATGCGCCCCGAACCGAAGGAACCGGCGTTTGTCAGGCAACAGCAGAGATTGATGGTCGGGAAGGGATGGCCAAAGACGGAACTGTCCCGGTTTGTCAGCCTCTCAGAGCCCATTCAGCAGAGACATCTGAAAAACCTCAATGAGTTTCTGCGGAGTGAGGAGACCCGGCTGCATCGGATGAAAGAGGCACATGAAAGGGAATGGGCACGCTATCAGGAAATCAGGATGAGTGCGATCCGTGCCGAGCAGATAGAGAGGCATTTAAAAGAGACGATGGCGGCGAAGGGTTATAAAAGTGTTAGAGGCGCGTGGATAAAAACAAAGCCGCCAGTGTCTTCAGGTAAAAAGGAGCCGGACAGCATCCTCAAACTAACCGGAATGTCAAAAGAGCGCCTTGCAAAGTGGGGTCTCTCAAGCGAGAGAGAACTCCGGGCCGAGATCCTCAACTGGAAGTGGACACAGACATTTAAAGAACCCATTGTTCGTGCAAAAACGCCTGAGGAGCAGCAAAAAATATTGCAGACACTCAGGTTCAGGACGCTTCCTGAATGGAGACCATATATCACAGAAGAGTCATACAGAGCCGTCGAATCCGGTCTGGAAAAAGGGATAATGGCAATTCAGGCACACATCAAACAGAGATCGGCGGCAAGGCTTCAGGAGGAGCTGAGTAAGAGAGCAAAACCATTAGAATCCTTCAAAAAAGGCATTCTTGAGGATAAAACACTGGCCTCGTGGCAGGAGACGACACCATTCATCAGGAGTTATGTGGCGGATGAGGGATTGAAGATCATCCAGAGACCCCCCCTCCCGAAGGCGGACCCTCTCAGGACTGTGGCGGGTGTCTATACCGCTGCCGAGACAGCAGCATCCCGGTATATAAAAGAACGAACCCCCGAACCCGACTCACCGGTAACACGGGCGGCATTTCAGGCGGCGGTATATACATCTCCCGTAACAGGACCCCTCGCTATATCCAGTCCAGCTGCGAGAGATATCGCGGTTGAGACACTGATCGGATCTTATGGAGGTCTCCGCGAGCGTCCCATCCAGACTGCAGCGCTGACTGCCATCTCCTTTGCGCTCCCGAGCGTCATAGGTGCGGCAAAGCCTGCCGGGGGAGCTGTAGCCTCTGCAATCTCGCGGGTGCCCCGTGTCGGACCACCGATCGCGAAATACGGGGCAAGGGCCGCCTGGACCGGCCTCTCCGCACTGTATGGCGCGAGTACTGTGCACCGCGTGGCGAAAGAGCCAACAATCGCCGCGAAGTCAAGGAAAGTCGGTGAGATCCTCTCGACAGAGGTGGCACCAGCCTTCATCGGAACATATGCCGGCCTGAAGTACGCCCCACGCTTACCATCTATATTCCAGACAGCCGGGAAGAAGGAGATCCCGATCGAGAAGATAGGATATCCAGCCCTCCCGGAAGGGGGATACCCGATTGCGGGGCGGAGGATCTCAGCAAAAGAGCTGATGAAGTCATTCAAACACGGAACCCTGTACCCGAGGCCTGTACGCCTGGAACCATCTGGAGTGCCCGTGAAGTATCTGCCAAAGAGAGCAAAGCTGCCGGGTGAACCTCCTGGCGATTATATGTGGACCGGCTGGGAGGAACTACCAGAATTCGACGATGAGCTCGTGCTCGGGAGGGGAGATTCAGAGCTTCCCGGCATGTATGGTGCACCAGTAGCTGAGACCTATTTCACCCACCCACCGCTGGGACCACGGATCAGTCTGTTCAGTACGGAAATACCGAGTGCAGAATTCCGTCTACCAGTTGTGCTGAGAACCCGTGTCAGCAAATTCAAACCAGTCCCCAGATCCGTCCGCGAGCGTGGAGTCGGTGCTATCGCAGAGTATGTCAGAAAAGGAGTCTGGAGAGAGCCCGGAACAGCATATCTACCGTTGATGAAACCTGAATATGAGGCCGTTCTGCCTGAAAAGACAGTGCTTAAATCAAAGGGAGTCCGCTTCTTCACAAAATCCGGTCCTCATCGCTTCCCCATTCACGAATTTGTGGTATCTCCCATGGAAGGCGGTGCCGATACCGGCAGGATAGATAAGTTAAGTGATCTTGGCATCGGCGAATCTGCGCCGGCGGGAGAGATCATAAGAGCATGGAAGCAGGAATACAGAGGATATGGGAGAGAATCTAAGGCACCGATCGTAAACCCGATATCACTGATTGCATCCGGTAAAACCCGGAAACCCGGGCGTCTGATCGAACCATCCGAGTACATCGGGTATGAACCGGAGTACACACCTGTATATCCTGTATACAGAGAACAGCACAGAGAGACCTGGCATCACCGAGAACATCCCCGACACCTCGGCCACCGGAGAGATATCATCTTCCACGGTATCTCTATAGCATCACCTCCCACGCACCCGGATATGTATATCATTCACCACGGCATGCCCCCCCACATCTCCCATCATTCCATCCGCCACACCGCCCGTTGCCTGCCGGGATATCCAGTGGGAGGAAATTGCTGAAGACCTGGGGGTTCGGGCAGTTCAAGAGGCGTGAGGTGATCGCGCCGGTTGCGACCCCGTGGGAGGCACTCGGCCTCAGGAAACCGAAGAGGATCCGGCGCAAGGAGAAGGCAGTGGTCGCCAGCAAGCCGGAACAGTTCTTTGTCTTTGACCAGAAGATGATGAAGGCAGAGAGTAAGAGACAGGCGGCCAGTATCATGGGAATACTCGAACATAAGAAGAGAATACATATATGGGAGTGATCTGATGGCGCGGAGTACGATCGGACTGGCCTGGCTGGCGGTTATAGTAACAATATGTGAGGTTATGATAATCTGGGGTCTCTTCCACGATATCGTAACAAATCTGCTGTATAACATCGGCATTGAGGCGGGTGGGGATCCGGCCATACTTGATTTCATTGTGAATGTATGGAAGGCGTTTCCTGTGCTGTTTCTCATAGCGGTGATTGTATGGGCGATTGTTGTATCCGCACGGGTTCAGGAGGACACGTACCAGTATCCCTGAGGCATCGGGGGACGGTTGTCAGGCGCATCTGTACAATAATCCTGACGGTCGCCATATTGATGCCGACCTTTGCCTCCGCTGCAGAGGACTGGGAGCGGACACTCGGCTCGGCCATCACCGCTGCCGATACGGATGAGTATGGTAACCTGATCGTTGTCGGCACCGAAGATGGATGGGTCTATGCATATAATCCCGACGGCGACGTCCTCTGGAGCAGGCAGGTGGACGACCCGTACGGCCCGCGCCCGGTTGACAAGATCATAGTATCACAGGACGGGTCGCGGTATATGTTGATGGTCGGGAGAGGGAGCGAATATCCGGGGAGATTCGAATACTGTGACGGTATAACAGGAGAGGTACTCTCCGCGACCATACCAATGGGTCGCCGCCTTCATCTACCATTCGACGAGGGGAGCGGCTCTACGGTTTACGACCAGTCACTGTATGGCAACGATGGGACAATATACGGTGCTACGTGGACGAGAGGGCGTTATGGCTATGCTCTGAGTTTCGATGGAGTGGATGATGATGTCAATGCCGGAACAGTATTAAATTTTTCAGGGAAACAGCCTTTCACAATCGTAGTTTGGATAAAACCAGAATATGGGGATGCGACCTATCCGGGTGTAGTTGTTAAGGAGGCATTTTCTCCTTCTCGTAATGGAATCGAACTTCTCATAGGAAGAAATGGTGAATATATAGCATTTAACAGGTGGGTTGATGGCAGTGCAGCTCAAATAAAAGCATCAATAATATGGGACGAGTGGCAGTTTGTCGTAGTAACTTATGATGGAG
>JAFCZZ010000133.1 GCA_019314085.1 Deltaproteobacteria bacterium
GAGGATCCGCTCCTTCTGATAATCCTTCAGGACAAACCAGCACAGGGGGGCCAGCACCATGCCGCCCGAGACAGTCCATACGAGAAGCTTCCTGCCGACCCCGACAAAAACCGCTATGGAACCGAAGAGAACCAACAGAAACATGGCGGTGCCCAGGTCCGGCTGCCGTACTACCATATAAAAAGGTACCCCTACAATGGCAAGGGGAATAAAAACACTCCCAAGATGGTATCCCTTTTGGGCGTTATCATTGAAATACCTCGCCAGGACAATGATCAGTACCAGTTTCATCAGCTCCGACGGCTGGAAGGAAAATCCCCACAGGACCAGCCACCTCTGTGAACCGTGGGTAATATCCCCGTAAAGGGAAACCAGGAAAAGAAGCGCAATGGAAAGCAGGTAGATGAGATAGGCGTGCCGTATGATAGTGTGATAGTCCACACTGAAGGTGATGATCATCATGACAAGCCCTACCAGGAGACAGTATATCTGTTTTGTATAGAGAGGCTCTCCCCTCACGTATAGGTTATGACTGGCACTGTAGATGTTCAAAATTCCTATGGCACCTATCAGGAGCACCACCCCCAGAAAGACCCAGTCAAAATTGATCAGCAACCGGCGATCGATCTTCATCTCACGTGCCTCTCTCGCTCAAGCTTGAAGTACCCGTCAATGACCCTGCGCGCGATGGGGGCGGCTGTCGATCCGCCATGGCCTCCATGCTCCACAACAACCACAACGGCTACTGCGGGATCCTTGTAGGGCGCAAAACAGACAAACAGGGCATGGTCCCTGAATCGATACGGCACCTCATCCTTCTGATCCTCTTCATCCTCCGGGAGGCTTATAACCTGTGCGGTACCTGTCTTTCCGCACACATCCTTTTCCTTTCTCTTCAGTGCCCAGCCCGTGCCGTGGGGTTCATTAACCACTCCCCACAGGGCATACTTCACGATATCGATATTTTTCCTGCTGATGGGAAGCATACCCACCGATTCGGGTGGAAATTCCCCGACCATGTGCCCATCCGCTGTCTCAATCCTCCTGACAAGTCGCGGCCTGTAAAGGGTCCCCCCATTAGCCAGTGCACAATACGCCCCGAGCAGCTGGAGAGGCGTGACGAGGGAAAACCCCTGCCCTATGGAGACCGAGGTGGTTTCACCCCTCTGCCAGGGCTCTTTAAATCTTCTCAGTTTCCATTCCCTTGTGGGCACCAGACCGTTCATCTCCCCCGGAAGAGATATCCCTGTTCTGGATCCAAAACCAAATTTCTCAGCATATTCCGCCAGTTTGTCAACGCCAAGCATCTCTCCAAGATGATAAAAATAGACATCGCACGATTCCACGATGGCCCGATGTAGATCCACAGTCCCATGGCCACCCTTTTTCCAGCACCTGAAGGTTCGGTTTCCCATCTGATAGGTACCGTCACACGATATCTCTGTGTCTTCGGTTATCAGGCCTTCCTCAAGTGCCGCAGCCGCGACAACCAGTTTATAGGTGGAACCCGGGGGGTACTGCCCCGAAATTGCCCTGTCCTGCAAGGGACACAGGGGATTCGTCGTCAACGCCTTCCAGTTCTCTTCCGAGATCCCACGATTGAACAGATTGGGATCAAAGGACGGCCTGCTCACCATTGCTATGACCGCACCACTGCGCGGATCCATAACAATCACCGTCCCGGCCTTCTCCCGGATGGCATCCCAGCACACCTTCTGGAGATCGGAATCAATGTTGAGAACAATATTATACCCGGAAACCGGGTCAATTCTTCCCAGTACATCTAGTCTTCTTCCGGCCGCATCCACCTCCACCTGCTCCCCGCCGCTTTTACCCTTGAGAGCCCCATCCAGATATTTTTCAACCCCGTACTTCCCGACTATGTCGCCTGCCCGATAGGCGGCAAAACCGCTCCCTTCCAGTTCTAAAGCGCTTATCTCCCCCACATACCCGAGGATGTGGGCCATCATCTTCCCATATATATATTCCCTTACCGGCACAACATCGACAATCACGCCGGGCAGATTCAGGGAATTGGTCTCCACCGCCGCCAGTTTATCCCTCCCAATATTCCTGGCGACCCTCACAGGGACAAACGGCTTCCCGGATTTGAGACGGGCCTTTTCGAAGAAGAGGCCACCCTCCCCCCAATCGCATAGATTCGTCAGTCTGTTCTCAATATCGACTATATCTTTCGTAATTTCAGGGACAATTGATATATCAAAAGAGGGCTGATTGTCCACCAGTATATCACCGTGGGTATCTACTATCAGCCCTCTCAGCGGTTTTATCTCCTGGATGCGGATCCGGTTGTTTTCAGACCGTTGCCTGAGACTATCCCCCCTGACAATCTGGAGATACCACATCCTGGCAACCAGAATAAAGAAGGCGCACAGGATAAGCCATGTAACGGCACGGATCTTCTTCCTGAACTTCTTAGGATCATAATTGGCCAGACGATCTCGATTCCCAAACACTCAGCAAAACCTCAAGACGACGGAACAGGGCAAAAAAGGCAGGTGCCAATACACCGGTAACTACAGCCTGGGACAACGAAACGTTAAGTATATCATACAGCACATCCATACCGTATAGCGCCTTATACATCAATATTATCAGGAACTTTTCGATGAGAATACATACAAACGTAAAGGCCGTGGTGAAGATCACCCCCCCGGCATATACCCTGAATGATACTACGTTGGAGATCAGGAATATCAGCATGTAGCTGACCACAAAGAGGCCCGGGACAACACCCGTCATGCAATCCATGAAAAAACCCAGGACAACGGACAGGGCGCCTCCCCGTGCAATGCCCATGTAAAAGCCTGCATATACAACCAGTATCAGTGATATTTCCGGAGCCATCTTCCCCAGGAAAAATATGTCGAAAACCGATATCTGAATCGTGAGCAGGAGCAGGGAAAAGACCGGCAGCAGAAGATAATATATCATCGGGCATCTCCCCGTTCCCTCACCAAAACCAGGACCTCTTCCAGTTTGGCAATGTCAAGTGTCGGATATACCTTGATCCTCTGGAACAGAGCGGCATTTTTCTTCTCAACCTCGGCAACCGTTCCGAGAAGCAGTCCTCTGGGAAAGACACGGTCAAGGCCCGAAGATATGACCACATCTCCCACCTGGACATCTCCAGACCTCTGGACGTACTTCAGTTCACAGCCGGAGCTACCGGCACCCTGAAGCACCCCCTGGCACCTGTTTCTCTGGACAAGGGCATCTATATTGCTGTTATAATCCACAAGAAGAAGCACCTTGGACACGTTCCACGAAACTTCTATTATTCGTCCGGCCACACCTTCTGCGGCCACCACCGGGGATCCGGCCTCTATCCCGTCAGCGGTACCCTTATTGATCAACACCGTCTGGAATACGGACGCCCTGTTTCTCCCCACCACCCTGGCAGCAACCGATGGGAACTCGACATCATTCTTCATATTCAGCAGCTTTCGCAGCCTCACCCCTTCAAGAGACATTTCACGGAGGATATTGACCTCCCGTGTCAAAGACGCGACGGTTCTCTCCAGTTCCCTGTTTTTCTCTTCCAGCCCCACCAGCAGGACATACCGTTTCCATGCCATATCGACAGAGCCAAGCGCCGAATTGACGGCATTCCCCAGGGGTACGGCCGCCTCCAGGACGATCTTTTTGAAAAACCCCGTTTTTTCAGATGATTTAAAATAAAAGGAAAAACTGATAAGAGAAGCAGCGACGAGGATAAGGGCCACGATAGCCGTGTGCAATTTTTTAGGGGACGCCATTTCCTACCCTCTTACGCGCCGATATCCATACAACAACATAACTGAAGACTACCAGCAGACAGAAGGCAAGGGTTTCCAAGAAAAAAGAGGCGTAGTCCGTAGTGCTGATCGGCTATAACTGAACGGTTACCTCTTTCAATATATCCAGCTCATCCAGAGCCCTGCCGGCCCCCCTGGCCACTGCTGAGAGAGGATCATCCGCTATCGTGATAGGCAGCCCGGTCTCTTCCCTGAGGAGCACATCCAGATTTCTCAAGAGGGCCCCGCCACCGGCCAGTACGATGCCCCTGTCGACAATATCGGCCGCCAGTTCCGGTGGGGCATTTTCCAAGGCATCCCGTACGGCATCGATTATGACACTGATCGGTTCCGACATCGCCTCCGTCACTTCTTCGGAATTTATTTCAACAATCTTGGGGATACCCGATATAATATCCCGGCCTTTGACATCCACCGTTCTCAACTCGGAATCCGGATACGCGCACCCGATAGTAGTCTTTATCATCTCCCCGGACCTCTCGCCTATGAGGAGGCTGTACTTTCTCTTCATGTACTGTATGATAGCATTATCTATCTTATCCCCCGCGACCCTCACGGATTTTGAATAGACAATACCAGCCATGGAAATGACGGCAACTTCCGTCGTACCGCCACCGATATCAACAACCATGGAACTTACGGGCTCCGTTATGGGCAGGCCGGCCCCTATCGCTGCTGCCATGGGCTCTTCGATAAGATAGACCTCCCGTGCCCCGGCGGACTCTGCAGTTTCCTTGACCGCCCTTCTCTCAACCGGAGTAATACCCGAAGGAATGGATATGATGATCCGCGGACGGACAAAGGTCCTCCTGTTATGGACACGGAGGATGAAGTGGCGCAACATGGCCTCTGTAATCTCGAAATCGGCTATCACCCCGTCTTTCATGGGTCGTATGGCCATGATGTTTCCCGGGGTCTTCCCCAACATCATTTTTGCATCTGTCCCCACGGCGAGGACCTTCTTGATTCCCCTCGAGTCCCTGTGGACAGCGACCACAGAAGGTTCGCTCAAGACAACTCCCTTTCCCTTCACATACACCAGGGTATTCGCCGTTCCCAGATCGATAGCCAAGTCGTTCGATATTACGCCCAGAATGTAATCAAATAGCAAGTCTTCACCCTCCTATTCGTCATGGTCGGTCATGGTTTATACAGTATTTCAATAACCTAATCAATTAAAAACAACTTCCTGGGACACATCCTGCCGGGCGGCTCCCGCCGAATTCTCCAGGAAAACTATCATCCCCCAGCGGTGCAGTATATCTCCCCGCATCTCAGCCGTCGGGTGCCGACTATCATTCTCCAAAAAATTATTGCATTTTGAATGGTACTATACTACTAATGCAGTTCACTAAATTCGAAAGGCAGAGAGTGAACATATGCTCCAACTGATGAGGAAACATGCCAGAAACTGGCTCATGAAGGTTGTGCTCGGTATTATTATCATCGTCTTCGTCTTCTACTTCGGATCCATGCGGGGGCTTCGGATCCATGCGGGGGAGGCAGCAGACCGAAACCATCGCCATGCTGGACGGCTCACAAATAGCATATGCGTCATTCAGAACCAAGTACGAGAACCTGCTTGACTTCTACCGCCAGCGATACGGCGAGTACCTCACCGATGATCTGATCAAGAAAATTAACCTGAAGCAGCAGGCGTTCGACAGCCTCTTAGGGCAGGCGATCATCATA
>JAFCZZ010000134.1 GCA_019314085.1 Deltaproteobacteria bacterium
ATAGCTACGGGGGACGGCGTCGCCATGGCCTACCGCGCCGGGGCCGAGATCGCCAATATGGGATTTATACAGTTTCATCCCACCTGCCTCTATCATCCCGACGCGAAATCCTTCCTTATCAGCGAGGCAGTGCGGGGCGAAGGGGCCAAGCTGAGGCGAAAGAATGGCTCTACCTTCATGAAGAGATACCACCCGATGGAGGCCTTGGCCCCGCGGGATGTAGTCGCGCAGGCGATTGACACGGAACTGAAAAAGTCCGGAGACGAGTATGTCCTCCTGGATATCACACACAAGGGCAGGGCATTTCTCCTGAAGAGATTCCCGTATATCTATAACCGGTGCCTTGAGTTCGGGATCGATATGGCCGTCGACCCCATACCGGTGGTTCCCGCAGCCCATTATCAGTGCGGCGGCGTTCTGGTCGATTCCTTCGGCCAGACAACCATCGAAGGACTCTTCGCATCCGGAGAGGTAGCATGCACCGGCCTTCACGGCGCCAACCGCCTTGCGAGCAACTCTCTCCTCGTCTTCGCTCACCGGGCCTTCCCGAGGGCGCAGAAGCTCCTGCCAACGGAGGATACTGATTCAATTCCGATCCCTCCATGGGATCCGAAGGGGGCAACGGAGAGCGATGAATCCATCGTCGTCTCAAACAACTGGGAAGAGATCCGTATGTGCATGTGGAATTACGTGGGGATCGTACGGTCCGACAAGAGACTGGAACGCGCGAAGAGGCGGATTGATATGATAGCGGGGGAGATAGAGGAGTACTACCGCAATTTTACCATAACGACCAATCTGCTCGAACTGCGCAACATCGCTACGGTGGCCAGCGTTATCATCGAGTGCTCGCGTCTCAGGAAGGAGAGCCGCGGCCTTCACTACAATCTCGACTTTCCCGACAGGGACGATATCAACTGGGTAAGGGATACGGTGGTAAAGAAAGACTCAACGGATTAGACCCTAAATCGATTCATATAAAAGGGAGGGATGGACCATCAACGAACAAGACGCGAAAAGGACCCCTCTGCATGACTGGCACGTGGAACAGGGTGCCCATATGGCCCTGTTCGGCGGGTACGAGATGCCCCTGTGGTACCCTTCGGGGGTGAAGCGGGAACACATTGCGGTCCTCACCGGCGCCGGCATGTTCGACACGAGCCACATGGCCGTTATCATGTTTGAGGGGGATGGCGCACTGGATTTTCTCCAACGCTGCTTTACCAAAAATCTGGATGCCTGCATAGGGAAGGATAAGGGGCCGCTTGTGCCGGGAAGGTGCGCCTATGGTGTCTTTCTTAACGACCTGGGGCACGTTATCGATGATGCCATCGTCTCACAGGTGGCGCCGGGGATGTACATGGTTGTTGTGAACGCCGGGATGGGAGGGCCTATAGTCCGGCACCTGGAGGACCGGGTAGACGGAACAGCCACCCGGATTCACGACCTCACCGACGGGATCGGAAAAATGGACATACAGGGGCCGCTTTCCGCCAAGATACTCTCAAAGATGCTCAAGGGCCCGGAAGGGGTGTTTGAGCGTATGCCGTATTTCTCCTTTAAGGGGTTTTTTGATGACGCCTCCCCCCTTGCGGACGCCGTGCGCCTCTTGGATGGCACCCCCATCATGCTGTCGCGAACCGGCTACACCGGTGAGTTCGGTTTTGAGCTCTTCATGAATTCTGACCACATCAGACGCGTATGGAGAATGGCCCTGGAGGCGGGAGCGGAGTTTGGTCTCACGGTTTGCGGTCTCGCCGCGCGAGATTCCCTGCGGACAGGCGCACTGCTTCCCCTCTCCCACCAGGACATCGGCCCCTGGTCCTTTCTCAACAATCCGTGGGTCTTTGCCCTTTCCCTTAACGACGGCAAAACGGCCTTCACCAAGGAATTCATCGGTGCTGAAGCCCTTGAAAAGAAGTCGAATTTTGAGTATACCTACCCCTTCGCGGGGTTCGATTTGAGAAAGGTTTCTCCAGGAGATTCGACGGTTGTAATGGACTCGAACGGTATCGCAATCGGCACAGTCCTGACCTGCGTGACGGAAATGGGTATAGACCGAGTCGGGAATATGATATACAGCATCACCAGTCCGGACCGACCGGAAGGATTTAGGCCGAGGGGGCTTTCCTGCGGGTTTGTGAAGGTAACGAAGAAGCTCGCCTACGGAGATATCGTAGAGCTGAAAGATGAAAGGCGGACCATACCGGTTCTCATCGTAGATGACATTCGCCCCCATCGTACCGCGCGCAGGGCGATCAAAGACATGCTGTAATATCTAAAGAAATTTCGACAGGATAACAGGATATACAAAATTTTGTTTCAAAGAAATGCAGAACAATACATTGTCTTTATCCCGGATATCTTGTTAATCCTGTCTAATTCTTAAAAGGGGGGAAAGTATGAAGGAGATCGAGGAATTATTTTTGCCGGACGATGTACACTACGCAGAGACGCACGAGTGGGTCCGGGATGAGGGGGATACCGTGGTTGTGGGAGTCGGTGACTATGCGCAGGATCAGTTGGGGGATATCGTTTTCGTTGAGCTTCCCGAAATAGGCGATACCTCCGAGAAGGGGGAGGAATTCGGTACCCTGGAGTCGGTAAAGGCCGTCTCGGAGATATACATGCCGGTTACGGGGAAGATTACAGCGATAAACGAGACCCTTTCAGAGGAGCCGGAGCTTGTAAACCAAGACCCTTACAACAGCGGGTGGATGGTCGAGATAGAACCGGACGATCCGGACGAGATACAGACCCTTATGACCAGTAGCGAGTATATGGAGATGCTGAAAGGAGCGGATTAGATGCGCTACCTTCCCCATACCGAAGAAGACATCGCCTCTATGCTGCGCACAGTAGGCGTAGAGGATATGGACGACCTCTTTTCGTCGGTTCCCCCGGATTGCAGGATGGAACGCGTCCTGGACCTGCCGGACGCCTTGACGGAGTGGGAGATGGGCACCCTCATGGAGAACCTTGCAGAAACGATGGCGGTCTCTCCCACGTACAGAATATTCATGGGCGCAGGAAGCTACGATCACTACATCCCCGAATCGGTGTCATACCTTCTCGGAAGATCCGAATTCTCGACGGCCTACACCCCCTATCAGCCAGAGATCAGCCAGGGAACCCTCCAGGCGATATACGAATACCAGACCCTGGCCGCCCGCCTGCTCGGCATGGAGGTGGCAAATGCCTCGATGTATGACGGTGCGTCCGCTCTGGCCGAGGCCCTCCTGATGGCCATCCGCATTACGAAGCGAAAACGGGTCGCCCTGTCGTCTCTCATCCATCCCCATTACCGTGCGGTCGTGCAAACCTACCTCGGGCCGGGAGGGTTTGAAATCCTGGAGTTGCCCGCTCTGGAAAGCGGTCGGACCGATATTTCGAGCCTCTCCGGCATGGCTGACCTCGCGGCCGTTGTCATCCAGTCTCCCAATTTTTTCGGGTGCATCGAAGATCTTACACGAACAGGTGAGGCTATACGGGAGACAGGAGCCCTCTCTATTGTTTCTTTTACGGAGCCGCTGGCCTACGGCCTCTTCAAAAATCCGGGGGAGCAGGGGGCCGATATCGTCTGTGGAGAGGGGCAGAGTCTCGGTATTCCGAGGTCTTTCGGGGGACCCGGGCTGGGAATATTCGCCTGCCGCATAAAGCATGTCCGGAACATGCCGGGGCGTCTTGTGGGAAAAACCACCGACAGAGACGGCAGAGATGGTTTTGTCCTGACGCTCGCCACCAGGGAACAGCACATACGCCGCGAGAAGGCAAATTCCAATATCTGCACGAACAACAGCCTGTGCGCGCTGGCATCGGCCATGTACCTGGCATCCGTCGGAGGCACAGGTATTCGGGACCTGGCCTGCCTCAACCATGACAAGGCCGAATACCTCAAGCGGGGCCTGAAAGAAGCCGGGTGCACCCTTCCCTTTGACAGCCCCACCTTCAATGAATTCGTTGTCGAATTTCCGAAGGAATTCAAAGAGACCTATACAAAATTGCTCGAAAAACGGATCGTGGCAGGGGTTCCGCTTGCCACCTGGTATCCGGAACGTGCCGATCACGCCCTCCTGTGCGTGACGGAGACAATGGGCAAAGAAGATATGGACTTGCTGATACGGGAGGTGGGATCATGAAAGAGTCACAAGGGACCTCCGGTCTGATACTCAACGAGCCGCTGCTGTGGGAAAAAGGAAAAAAGGGACGGAGCGGATTCTCCATGCCCCGCAGGGATGTTGTCCCCTCCCCCGTCGATAAAGACCTTACGGGTGACGGTCCCGATATCCCCGATCTCTCCGAGGTGGATGTCGTACGGCACTACACACGCCTCTCCCAATGGAACTTCGGACTCGATACGGGGATGTACCCCCTCGGTTCGTGCACGATGAAGTACAACCCCAAGATCAATGAGAAAGCGGCAACCCTCCCTGGGTTCGCCAAGGCACACCCCCTCCTCCCGGCCGAACTGTCACAGGGCGCCCTCAAGCTTTTGTACCGGCTTGAACGATACCTGGCCGAAATAACGGGGATGGACGCCGTTACGCTGCAGCCCGCCGCCGGGGCACAGGGAGAACTGACGGGGATGCTTCTCATTCACGCCTATCACACGAGCAGGGGATCGCACCGTTCAAAGATCATCGTGCCCGATACCGCACACGGCACCAACCCCGCGAGCGCCGCCCTCTGCGGTTTTTCTTCCGTTGCGGTACAATCGGACGAAAAGGGGATCCTGTCACCCGAGGCCGTCGCCGCGGTTATGGACGAGGACACGGCGGGGATCATGATAACCAATCCGAACACACTGGGGCTCTTTGAGAAAAACATTCGGAAGATAACCGAGATTGTCCACGCCAAGGGAGGGCTGGTCTACGGTGACGGGGCTAATATGAACGCCGTCATGGGGATTGTGCAGATGGGAAGAATCGGGTTCGATGTGATGCATCTGAACCTCCACAAGACCTTCTCGACCCCCCATGGGGGAGGCGGACCCGGCTCGGGACCGGTTTGTGTAAAAGATTTTCTGGCGCCCTTTCTCCCCGTTCCGCGGGTAGTATATAATAAGGGGGTCTACCGGCTGTCGGAGGAATCTCCCGAATCCATCGGAAGGTTGCACGCGTTCCACGGTAATTTCGGGGTACTGATCAAGGCCTTCTGCTACATCATAAGCATGGGGGGCGAGGGTCTGAAACGGGCAAGCCAGCTTGCCGTTCTCAATGCAAATTACATAAAGGAAAACCTTAAGGAATCGCTGTATCTTCCCTATGATATACCATGTATGCACGAATGTGTCTTTTCCGACAGGCTGCAGGAGGCCGAGAAGGTCACGACACTGGACATGGCAAAGCGTCTTATGGACTACGGCTTTCATCCGCCGACCATCTATTTTCCGCTCGTGGTGCACGGCGCCATGATGATTGAGCCGACCGAGACGGAATCGAAAGAAGATATCGATCGGTTCATCGAGGCGCTCCGAGCCATTGCGAAGGAGGCACGGGATAATCCAGACCTCCTGAAGGCCTCCCCTGGCCTCCCGAAGGTGCGCAGACTGGACGAGACCGCGGCGGCCAGGAAACCCTGCCTTGCGGGATAATAGCATGGATCACCAAACGCAAACACGGGTGCAAAAGCCCCGCTGGCTCAGGAGGAGTCTCCCACGGGGGGCCGAAGACCGGGCAGTCAGAGAACTTATCAAAAAAAACCGGCTGCATACCGTCTGCGAAGAGGCCCTCTGTCCCAATATCAGCGAGTGTTTCTCCCAAGGTACGGCAACCTTTCTCATT
>JAFCZZ010000135.1 GCA_019314085.1 Deltaproteobacteria bacterium
CCGCATGCAGGGCATGTTATCTCTTTATCATCATCCTGCGCAAACCGGATCATTTCAAATTCCTTCCCGCAGAGGGTACATCGATATTCGTATATTGGCATGTACGTATTCTCCTCACAAACAACGATCTCACAAATGGTTGCCTCGAGGGGTCAATCCTCCATGAAATCATCAAAACTAAGTATCAATATGTCTGGCCTTTGACGTCATCAACATACAGGGAAGCACTGTGCGCGGCCGTCGCACCATCGCCGCAGGCGGTTACCACCTGCCGTAGAGACTTGCTGATGCAGTCCCCGCAGGCGAAGATACCACCTGTCGATGTCTTCATATCACAATCGGCTATAATATAGCCATCCGTGTCGAGATTGACAATTCCTTCGACAAAATCCGTATTGGGCACAAGACCGACAAAGATAAATACCCCGTCGACAGGGATCTCTTTCTGCCGGTCGGGATCTTTGACATTTCGTATTCTGACACCGGTTACGCCATCCTCTCCCAGGATCTCTTCCACCGTGGAGTCCCAGGCGAAGGTGATCTTCTCGTTAGCAAAGGCCCGCTGCTGCAGCACGGCTGTCGCGCGAAGGCGATCCCTCCGGTGAATGAGGGTAACCTTCAAGGCGAATTTCGTCAGGTAGATGGCCTCCTGGACGGCGGTATCTCCGCCTCCGACAACCGCGACCTCTCGGTTCCGGTAAAAGGGGGCATCGCAGGTAGCACAGTAGGATATGCCCCTGCCTACCATTTCCTCCTCACGCGGCACTCCAAGCCGACTCCAGGCGGCTCCCGTGGAGACAATGACGGAAAGAGTCCGGTAGGCGCCGCTGTCGGTGACGACCTCCCACCCTTCAACATCTCCCGATTGCGCCCGGTGTATCCGGCTCACCTGCTCCGCCCTGACCTCCAGGCCAAACGAAACCGCCTGCCTTTTGAAGATATCATTCAGTTCGAATCCGCCGATCGCGGGGATGCCGGGATAGTTTTCTATCATATCCGTCATGGTGATCTGGCTGGCCTGAGCGTTCCCCTCCACAAGGAGCGTCCTCATATCGGCCCGAGCCGCGTAGAGACCCGCGGTCAGACCGCCAGGGCCGCCCCCCACTATAATAAGATCATAGGTGTCCTTCGGTATCTGTATATCGGTCACGAAGTTCCCTCTCTTTCAAAATGTATCCGTTAATTTAGTCACATTTCCCGTTTTGTCAAGCGCCAGGCACAAACCGGACCCCGAATCGTCCCAACAGCACAGGGGTTTTTCTCCTCTCCTGCAGTTGCTCTTATCCCTTGATACACCCGACGGCCCTGAGCCGCGCGACCTTTGTGGACAGGCCGGCACGGTGAACTACATTCACCACTTCTTCTATATCCTTATACGCCTCCGGCATCTCTTCGCTCAGTGTCTTTTTACCCGCAGCCAGCACGATAACCCCCCGATCGGCCATCTCGGCGGCGATCGAGCGGTTCCGGCTCGCCTTCATCGCCCTGTTGCGACTCATCACCCGCCCTGCGCCATGGCAGGTACTGCCGAATGTTTCCTCAAGGGCCCTGTCTGTCCCCACAAGCACATACGCTCCGGTGCCCATGTCTCCCGGTATCAGGACCGGCTGCCCTGCTTCGCGGTACACATCTGGCAGTAAAGGATGCCGGGGGGGTAGCGCCCTCGTGGCCCCTTTGCGGTGTACACAGACCCTTCTTTTCCTGCCCTCTATTTCAAACTCCTCCACCTTTGCGATGTTGTGGCACACATCGTAGACCAACTTCATTCCTATATCACGTGGAGAGCGTTGCAGTGTTTTCTCAAAGGTCTGTGCCGTCCGGTGCATCAGTATCTGCCGGTTCGCCCAGGCATAATTCGCCGCACAGGCCATGGCGGCCATATATTCCTTCCCCTCATCCGAGGCAAGATAGGCACAGGCCAGCTGCCGGTCGGGGAGGGGGAAATCCAACGCGCTGCTGCGTTTGACCATTCGCGCGAGATAGTCGTCGCACACCTGATAACCGAAACCCCGTGACCCGGTGTGAATGGCGACGGCGACCTGGCCTTCGGCAGTCAAGCCAAATGCAGAGGCGACGCGCCGGTCAAAGATCTCCTCCACGACCTCTATCTCCAGAAAATGGTTTCCTGAACCCAGGGTCCCCAGTTGTCTCCTGCCCCGCTCGAGGGCCCGGGCACTCACGTATGTGGGGTCTGCCCCCTGCATTGCGCCACCATCTTCGGTTCTTGCCAGATCGCCCTCTGAGCCGTAGCCGCGACCAACCGCCCACGCGGCCCCCTGGCGCAGCACCTTCTTTTCTTCATCCACCGAAAGCTTGCAAGCGCCTTCGGAGCCCACACCGGCGGGTATGTTCCTGAAGAGGGCAATGACAAGCTCTCTCAGCTTATCCTTAATCTCACCGATTTGCAGGTTGGTCGCCATCAGGCGAACGCCGCAATTGATGTCATACCCCACCCCTCCGGGAGAGATGATCCCCTCCTCCATGTCGAAGGCCGCGACACCGCCTATGGGAAATCCATATCCCCAGTGGATATCCGGCATTGCCAGCGAATGGCCGATGATCCCGGGGAGGTGCGCCACATTGGCGACCTGCTTCGGGCTCTCATCCTTTCCCATCGCTTTTATCATCCGCTCATCGGCATAGATGAGACCGGGGACTCGCATCCCTCCCACAGGGGGTATGATCCAGCGAAACGCATCAAGCCGTTCGATCTTGATATCAGACATCGCAGATAACCCTCCCGGTCCACCCCTGCGCGGCCCTTTGGATCTGTACCCGATGGTAGGTGACCGCCTTTATCTCAACGTCCATCGTGTGCCGGCCGTGCGCAAAGGGTTCTCCTGTTGCTACCGCGCACAGGTGAAAACCGTCCATCTCGGAGATGACACATTCCTTCAACAGCCAGCCTTCACCGTTGTATAGATACAGAACCTCTCTGAGAAAATTGACCAGCACCTCCTCCCGGTCGCCCCCTTCGGCGACAATCTCCCGCTCTTCCCTCCCCCGCAGGCGGCGTCTGTCGGTCATGATATCGGAAAGGGCGAGGGCGGCATTCCGGAAGAGATCCCTTTCGTCTGTCCCGTATATCTCCACCCCGAGGTCGGCCGTATGCTCGAATATTCGGTAGGGCGGGCGATCTGCCTGATCTGCATCTTTGGTCATAGTGGATACCTGTCGTTTCGAAAAGTATAGAACACCTGCCGGAGGAATGAAAGCCCGATCCCGGCCCACATTGCCATCAATAGTGAGATCTGCTACACTCTCGCACTGCGACATATCATACAGATGAGGAGAGCCCATGGGTACATGTAACGTTTACATACCGGAACACCTGGAGCGGATAGCCAAACGACACGCAAGGGATTTGTCGTCCGCCGTTGAAGAGGACCTGACAGCGCTGTATGCCCTGCTCACTATGACCGGCGAAGAGATGGAGGAGTATCTCACCAAGCAGGAGATGTCGCTCCTCTGTGAGGTATTTAAAAACGATGAGTTCGAGTCGGCACGGATCCGGGAATGGCCGGCCCTGCTTGCCTGGGATCTGGAAGATGTGGAAAAATATGAGAAGCTCAGCGCACAGTTTAAGACAAACGCGGAGGTCCTGATTGAAAAGCTGGAGGTGCTCACCCCCCTCCAAGCCCTTTGGCTTCTCCACACGATCAGGAGATGTGGCGATACAGAGACCGGCTGACCCTATTCTCCCAGAATTCCTTTTATCTTGTCCCTTAAGGCCCTTGCCCGTTGTTCGGTTTCTTTTCCCACAGCCTTGGCCTGTCCTACCGCCTTTTTCGTCTCATCAAGGACCGATTCCAGCTTCTCGATCTGGCCGTCGAGGGCACGCATCGTATCAGGGGCCGTGATCTTTTCGTAGAGTGCTGCAAATATCTCCCCGGCGGCCTCTGCCGGTGAGGCGCCGCCCTTCTTTTTACCTATATCCGCGAGATGTATATCAGGCAGTGCCACCGTTATCTCACTCCCTCCGAGCATGGACACAGCCAGGATAACCTTTCCGTCTCTGATGGTAACATCCCGTATAATTATCTTTTTCCCTTCGTCCTTTTTCCCATTAACTTTTCCCCCTGTTTTCTCTTCGGACCCCTTTTCTACCCCCGCTTTCTCTTTAATATTATTCAGGATGGTTTGCAGATTGTCGGTCCCTCCCTTTTTTTCATAGGTGATTTCAGGGGCGATCACCTCGATCTTTTCAATGATGATGGGATTCGAGATCAGCGATTTCTCATCCACGTCCACAGAGATGGATTCCACCGCTAGGGCCTCCGGTGACCGAAAACCGCCGGGGTTCCCGAAGTAGAGCCCCTTTATCTCGGCCCGCCCGGAGAGCAGAGAGACATCCACATCCGCCAGACGGACCTCTGTCTTTGTTATGTCCGGGCCATAGATGTTGACAGCGGTCTTGATAATGGAGCTGAGATTCAAGAAAACCGCCACCAATAACCCGGCGATAATGATAATGACACCACCGATGAAGATCATCACCCTTTTTTTCATGATCAGCCACCTCCTTTAGGTGTAGGGGTAGGCAGAATTGTGTCTGGACTGGCACCCGAGCCTATCGGTCTCTCTTCAGCGTGTATAGGTGCGAGATACCCATGAGAAAGGGGTGTGAGTCAATAACCGTAAATCCCTTCTCTTCGAGGAGCTTTAAGAGTACATTGGGTGGGAGAAAGTCTATGACGGAATCTCGCAGGTATCGATATGCCTTGGTACTTCCGGAAATAATACCTCCAATCACGGGAAGGACGTATCTGAAATAGGTAAAGTATATCCTTCTAAAAAACCGGTTTGAGGGTACGGACAGTTCAAGGATCGCTATCATTCCCCCCTTTTTGATGATGCGGTACAGCTCGTCGAGGCACTCATCGAGTCTTACAACATTCCGTATGCCAAAGGCTACCATGGCACGGTCAAAGGCCTCATCCCGAAAGGGCAGGGTAATGGCGTCTCCACTGATCAGAAAATAACGGTTTGTATCCACATATCTCCCGGCTTTCCGGGCCGCCTGCTCAAGCATCCCGGTCGACAGATCGATCCCCACGACCCGGCACCCCGTATCACGGAGGGCGCTGAGGGCCAGGTCCCCGGTACCCGTCGCAATATCCAATACCAGACAGTCTTCCTCAATATTCAAGGATTGTATCGTCTTCTTTCTCCAGTATCGGTCGACGGAAAGTGAGAGTATCCTGTTCAAGATATCGTAGGAAGGGGCTATGCGGTCAAACATGTCCCCTATGATTGCCGGTCG
>JAFCZZ010000136.1 GCA_019314085.1 Deltaproteobacteria bacterium
GGTTACGCGCTCCAGGCACCCCCCTTCATCGAAGAGGGGGAGAAGATACGAATCGATACGCGTACCGGCGAATACCTGACCCGTGTCAAGGAATAATGGACGCAGACTGGAGACTCACCACAAAGAGAAGTGCCCTTCAGATCCGCGCCGCAATGATCCGGGCGATACGCAGATTCTTCACGGACAGAGACTTCATCGAGGTGGAAACCCCCTGTCGAATCCCCGGCCCCGCCCCGGAATGTCACATCGACGCGATCCCCTCCGACGGCTGGTACCTGCATACCTCACCCGAGCTGTGCATGAAGCGCCTCCTGGCCGCCGGATATCCCCGCATATTCCAGATTACCAAGTGCTTTCGAGGCGAAGAGAGGGGTTCGCACCATATACCGGAATTCACCCTCCTCGAGTGGTACGAGAGCGGTATCGACTATATCCGGATGATGGAGGTGTGCGAAGAGATGTTCCTCTCCGTCGCGCATGACCTCGGTCACGAAGGGAATATCACGTACCAAGGGAGACAGATCGCGATTGACAGGCCGTGGGAGAGGATCTGTGTCAGGGAGGCCTTCCGGCGCTGGTCCGGCGTATCCATGGAAGAGGCGCTGGAGCAAGACCACTTTGACGAGGTCATGGTCGGAGAGATTGAACCCCGTATCGGAACAGAAGGACCCGTATTCCTGTACGATTATCCGGTGGCCCTCGGGGCGCTCGCGCGGGTGAAGAAGACAAACCCGAGGGTTGCGGAGCGTTTTGAACTGTATATGGGGGGTCTCGAACTGGCCAACGCCTTCTCGGAGCTAACCGATGCGGCGGAGCAGCGGGCCCGCTTCGAAGAGGAACTGAAGAGCCGTCGTGCATCCGGCAGGGCGGCCTATCCCATGCCTGAAAGGTTCCTGGCAGCCCTCCCCGCCATGCCGGAATCGTCGGGGATCGCCCTGGGCGTGGACCGCCTGGCGATGATCTTTGCGGACCGCGAATCGATCGACGACGTGGTGGCCTTCACGCCCGAGGAACTGTAATCCGTTACCCCTAGTACATCGATTCTATAACATCGGCGAACTGCTCGTTGATCGATTTTCTTTTCACTTTCATCGTCGGCGTCACTTCGCCATCCTCGGTGTAGAGCTTTTTATCGAGGATCCTGAATTTTCTGATATTCTCCACCCGCGCGACCTGCTTGTTCACCTTGTCGATCTCACCCTGAATAAGATTGATAACCTCTTCTGTTCTGGTCATGGTGGCAAAGGTGGTGTACTGAACCTTGCTGTCCTGGGCAAATTTGGTGACGTTTTCCTCGTCGATGACGATTATGGCCGACAGGTACTTTCTCTTGTCGCCGATAACAACGGAGTCATTGATATAGGGGGAAAACTTCAACAGATTCTCGATATACTGCGGGGCAATATTCTTTCCCCCCGCGGTAATAATCAGGTCTTTGAGCCGGTCCGTTATCTTGAGATACCCCTCGTCGTCGATCTCTCCCACGTCACCCGTGTGCATCCAGCCGTCAATGAGGGCCTCTCTGGTGGTTTCTTCGTCTTTATAGTAGCCCTTGAAAATCCCCTTATGCTTGACCACGATCTCCCCGTCCTCGGCGATCCGCACCTCCGTGCCGGGTAGGGCTCTCCCCACCGTTCCCAGCTTGAAGTTGAATTCATCGGACATATGGGTGACTCCCGTCGTTTCCGTCATCCCGTACCCTTCACGGATCGGGATACCGATACTCTGAAAATACTTTAATATCTCGCCTGAAATCGGCGCGGCACCCGAGAACCCCAGGCGGATTTGATCAAAGCCGAGACGCTCCTTCAATTTCCAGAAGACACAGAAGTAGGCCATGTTATAGGCGAGGTTAAGCCACAGGGGAATCTTCTCCTTGGCGAGCTTCATCGTGTTATACCTGCCCCCGATCTTCACGGCCAGATTATAGGCCGTTCGCTTGAGCCAGGTGGCATCGGCCATCTTCAGGACGATGGCTGAGTAATATTTTTCCCAGATCCGCGGTACGGCATGAAAAAATGTCGGCGAGACTTCGCGCATATCCGCCATAACGGTATCGGTGTTTTCGGTAAAATTCACCGTCTGACCCACGGTGAGGTGGTTCATAATATCGAAGATCTGTTCGTAAACATGATTGAGGGGAAGAAAGGAGATGCTCTCATCGCCTTTCTTCATTTCTATCACCTGCTGGGAGGCCTTGCCGACCCATAGGTAGTTTTCGTGGGTCAGCAACGCGCCCTTCGGCGGCCCGGTGGTCCCCGAGGTATAGATAATCCCCGCTATGTCCTCCGGCTTGGCCAAGGCGATCAGCCGACTGAAAAGCGCGGGGTCTTTCTTGTCTTCCTTCCTCCCCAATTCAAGGAGTTGATCGAAGCTCATACACATGGGATCTTCGAAATGCTTGAGCCCCTCCATATCCCAGACGATCATCTTCTTCAGTTTCGGGGTCTTTTCCCTGAAGACAAGGGCCTTATCCAGCTGTTCCTCATCCTCGCAGAGATAGACGACCGAATCGGAATGATCCACCACATATTCGCACTCCTTTGCCGGGTTGGTGGTATAGATCCCCACCCAGGCACCGCCGGCTGAGACGATCCCCAGAGCTGAGTAGAGCCACTCGGGACGGTTCTCACCGATGATCGCCACGTGGTCACCGTATTTCACCCCCAACGCATGCAGGCCAAGGGCTACATTTTTGGAGTTTTCCAGGTATTCGGCCCAAGTAATGTCTTGCCAGATACCGAAGTCCTTCTTTCGCATCGCAACCTTTTTGGGCTGCTTTTCAGCCATAGCCACCAACGCCGTGGGCAACGTATCACTTGCCATCTATCTTCCCCCTTCAGGACAGTTCACTCATGAGCACCTGCATCATACTAACGGAACCGAACCTTTCTCCGGTACCGTTTATATCCCTTCACCGACTCCTCGGTGGCGATCCCCAGATAAAATTCCTTGACATCATCGTCCTCCCGGAGGACCTCCGGCTTATCGGCACGGACGATTCTGCCATTCTCCAGAAGATAGGCGAAATGAGAATATTTGAGGGCCATGTTGACGTTCTGCTCAACCAGGAGAACGGTAACCCCATCCTTTTCATTGATGTTTTTTATAATGCCGAAAATCTCCTGTGTCAAAATGGGGGACAGGCCCAGTGACGGCTCGTCAAGCATGAGCAACTGGGGTCGACTCATGAGGGCCCGCCCGATGGCCAGCATCTGCTGTTCGCCTCCGCTCATCAATCCCGCTTGCTGTTTTATTCGATCCCTAAGTATGGGGAAATGATTGAAAACGTTTTCCAGATCACTCTTCACGCCGGCTTTGTCTTTCCTGGTGTACGCCCCGATGGTGATATTCTCAAGAACCGTGAGTTCTGGAAAGACCTCCCGTCCTTCCGGTACATAGCCGATCCCCATCTTTACGATTTCGTCGGTATCCTTTCGGTCTATACGTTCACCGAGAAACTCGATGGTTCCCTTCTCGGGCTGCTCCTCTTTCAGATCGTAAAAGAGCCGCATGATCGTCTTCAGGATTGTTGTTTTCCCCGCTCCATTCGACCCCAGCAGAGCCACCACGTCACCTTTGTTGATCCCGAAGGAAATGCCGTGCAGAGCTCGGATCAGGTCGTACCAGGTTTCGATATTATTCACCTTCAGCATCAGCTGACCTCCTCCTCTCCGAGATATGCCTTAATGACTTCGGGGTTCCGCTGCACCTCCTGCGTTGTCCCGAGGACGATTTTCTGCCCCTGGTTCATGGCGAACACTCGATCGGAAATCCCCATGATCATGTTCATGTCATGCTCTATCAGGAGAATCGTCACTTTGTAATCTTCCTGAATATCCTTTATCCAGATGGTCAGGTCGTCCTTTTCCTCCGTGTTCATTCCGGCGGAGGGTTCGTCAAGAAGCATCACTTTCGGTTCAAGCGCCAGGGCTCGGCCCACCTCGACAAGCTTGCGTTTCCCGTAGGCAAGGCTTCCCACGAACTGGTCCCGCACGGACTGAAGTTCCAGGAAATCGATGATTTCTTCTACTTTTTCCCGGTGTTCCACTTCCTCCCGGGCAGCCCGCGACCACTTACCGAACATGAAGGCACCACCGAACACCCCCGTCTTCATGTGAATATGCCGGCCGAGCATGAGATTGTCCATGACGGTGGCATTCGCGAAGAGTTCGATGTTCTGGAAGGTTCGAGCGATTCCCCGCTTGGCGATACGGTCGGGGGTTTTCCCCACCATATCCTCTCCTTCCATTAAAACGGCACCTGTATCGGGCCGATAGATGCCACTTATCAGGTTGAAAATGGTCGTCTTCCCCGAACCGTTGGGCCCGATAATGGAAAAGATTTCATTCTCCTCGACATCGAAGCTGATGTCGTTGACCGCCTTTAACCCGCCGAAACTGATGCTCAAGTTTTTTATGCTGAAATAGGCCATGGGATATCAGTCCCTCTTTCTCGAATGAAGCGTTATCACCAGAGCATGCCGACTTATCAACTGATACTCCACTTCAGGATCCAGTCCGCACCGGGGGGATGGCCCGGAAAGCCTCCCCCCGGCACATCTCCACCATACTCTGTTAAGAACCGTGAACCCGGCGGGATCCGTTTCCGATCCCGCCGAATCCACCGATGTCAGAATTCAAATCACTTCCTGACCAACGTGTTTTCTGTCCAGTCCATGACGACTATCGTCTCTCCCTTGGGACCGCACTGCCAGACCTGAAGCATCCGGGGAGGGAGATGGTTGTCCTTCGTCCACGTCAGAACAGGGCCTACTCCCTGACGCTGCGTGATAGAATTGAGCTCGTCCCTCACCGCCTCTGTGCTCAGATCTCGTCCTACCGCCTCCAACGCCCATACCAGCGGCTCTGCCACGCACACGCCGGCCAGGTAGAAAATGCCCCACCGCTCTTTCGGATACAGCCGCTTCGACGCATCGCGGTAGTTGTTCATGAGAGGTGTGTCCGAGTCAATGGGAGGGGTAAAGGCCGCCGTCATGACCCCTTCGCTGGCCCAGAGGCCGTCGGTGATATGGCTCATGAGGGCAAAATCGCACAGATTGTAGGAATGGAGCCACTGGGGCTGGAACCCCATGGACACCGCCGTGCGAAGTGCAATGGCCGCCTGAGTGGGAGCCATAATCCCAATGACCGCCTCCGCGCCCGAAGCCTTGAGCCGGGCGATCTGAGACGACAGATCCCGCTCGGTAGGTTCAACGGGAACGGCCTCCAGCAGTTCCACGTTATTTAACTTACAGCCAGGGATTGTTCTGGAAGCCTCGGGCTCCGGCACAGACGCCGATCCAGATGATCTCTTTCTGGCGGAGGTATTTCTGCACGGAAAGACCGCACGCAGTCCCCACGCCGCCCACGAAGGCGAAAACCCCTTTCCGGTCAACCAGTTCTCTCACTCCCGCCATGGTCTGGGAAGGATTGTACTGATCGTCCCTGATAAAGTATTTGATCTGCCTGCCATGGATCCCGCCCGCCTCATTGACCAGGTCAAAGACAAGACTGCTTCCCCGGGCAACAGATCCCCAGGGAGCAGCAGGCCCTGTCTGGGGCCCCCACTGACCCACCCTGATTTCCTTGTCGTCAAACCCTCGCTCCTTTTTGGCATGGCCAATATCGGCGACAAGCGCCAAGGCCAGGAGGGGAACAAAAAGAACCACCAATAATTTCTTCATAGTCATACTGTCCTCCTTTTTCTGTTGACACATCCGATTAACGCCGCTACCGCTTCCCATCATTCCGGTCGGGCAGATGCGTGACCCCCTGTCACCATCCCCTCTGTGGTATATGAGAAGCTAACTCTTGTACCATTTTCCACCCTCTTTGAAAAAAATAAACCCGATATTGATCTCTGAACGCCGATCGGTCGATATGTGCAAAAATATCATATCCACCTCGACCTGGGCGAATCGTTCAACTGACGGCCATTTTTCCATATCTTCATTGTCATGGACATAGGTAACCCCAACTATGGTATACGCCACGATGCGATCTTCCGACGCCCGCGCATCCCGCAGGTAGTCATCGTAGGTGTGCTCGTGCACATACGGAGAGGAGGGGGCGAAGCAGCGGTATACCGCCGGGTAATCCTGCCTTATTTCGGCATCAAGAAACTCCCGCATCGCCTGCACCAGCGCCGATTCCTCCACATCCGGGATCGTGTCACTGAGGGCCGGGGCCGGGAGAAAAAAGGCAACCACCAGCGCGCAAACTACCGCGGAGACAACCGTAGTGGCGTGGTGCTCTCCTCTTCTGTCGGTATGACTGCGGCGGTCGATCATGGGGTTAGACCTTCCTTACGTAATGCTTGGCGAAAAGGCCGCTGGGCCGGAAGCAGAGAACCAGAACGATGATGACAAAGGCTGTAATAGGTTTCCACGAGGGCCAGGCGTAGCCGAGGAAGTTTTCCAACAGCCCCACGATACCGCCGCCAATGAGAACACCGGGGATACTCATGAGCCCGCCCAGCACCGCCGCGGCGAAGGCCCGGAGAAAAGGCTCCATCATGAAATCGGGGTCAAGGAGGGTTCGTGCCGAAATGAGCGTTGCCGCCGTGACGCCGATGACGGAGCTTAAAGCCCAGGCAAAGGCAAAGATGCGATCCGTTTTAATACCCATGATTTTCGCGGCGTGCTTGTTCTGCTGTGTCGCCCGCATGGCCGTTCCCAGTTTCGTGAACTTGAAGAATAAAAAAAGGAACGTCATGATGATTGAGGCGATAATGAAGACAGCGACGGCCCACTGGCTGATGACATACCCAGCAAACATCTCATAGGTGATCTGGTAAGAGAAGGGGATGGTGAAGGCCTGCTGGTTGGCGGTCCATTTCCACCCTACTAGTCCCCCCAGTAAAAGCTGGACACCGATGGTGATGACGATAAGACCCAGGAGCGTGGGATCCTTAGCGGGCCGCAGAAAGAAATACTCAACGAATACCCCGAGTAACGATGCGAACACCAGTGCCAGAATAAAGGCAAGCCAGAAGGGGCAACCGTACAAGGTCATGGCGTGAAAGGCGATGTACGTGGAAAACATGGCCATGGTCCCCGCGGCGAAGTTTACCACTTCCGACGTCTTGTAAATAATGACCACCGCCAGGCCAAAAAGACCGTAACAGGTGCCCATGGCCAATCCCTCGATCAATAGCTGTCCGAACGGCATAACTCCCCCCTTACAATAGTCGATTTACCTTCTCAGTCGTTCATGGCTCTTCCCCTTCACAAATCAAACCCCTAGAAGGGCCATGTCTTCCAATACTTCTTGATCCGTATCCAGGCACCAAACATCCCCAGGGGCTCGAAGATGATGATACCGATCATGACGAGGCCCAGGGCTATGAAGTTGAAATTATCCATCCCCGTCACGGTGAGGAACTGCTGCGCGAAGGCTACCATCAAGTCGCCCACGATGGGAACTTCATCCACGTTCTTGAACAGATTGTACCAGAGATAGGTGATGAGGACAGCTCCCGATATCGATCCCATGACCGACCCCAGCCCCCCCACGACGACCATAACGAGAAAGATAATCGACAGAATCAGGTTGAACGTGAAGGGATCAAAAAAGCCGAGTACGAAGGCGAAGAGCCCTCCGGCAATGCCGGCGTAAAAGGCGCTCACGGCAAAGGCCAGGGTTTTGTACATGGTCAGATTGATGCCGATCACTTCGGCGGCGATGTCGCTGTCCCGGATGGCCACGAAGGCCCGACCGGCCCTGGTTTTTAAAATATTGATGGCCAAGAGTACCATGATAACGGTGATAACCAGGATCAGGTAATATTTGCTTGTTTCCGAGGAGAGAATATAGCTCAACCCCAACTGAGGGATCCCTATATCAAAGTCGGGGGCCATGAGACCCTGCCGTCCACCAAAGAGGTCCGTATGGCCGATAATATGCATGATGGCCAAGCCGAAGGCGAGGGTGGCAATGGCGAGGTAGGGACCCTCCAGTCGGAGGGCCGGAAGCCCCAAGACAAACCCGAAAAAGGCCGAGATAAAGGCGGCGATGAGGATGGCCGCGAAAAAGGGGATCTGGAGTTTGGTCATCAGAAGCACGGTCACATACGCACCGATGGCAAAAAATCCCGCATGACCCAGGGCAATCTGACCGGTGGAACCCACCAGGATGTTCAGGCCCACAGCGACAATAACGTGGACGAGGACAAGGTTGAACAAATAAACATAATACGGTGATAACAATAATGGCGCCGCCAAGAGAGCGGCAAGAAGGACAACAGCCCAGAAAAGAATTGTCCCGCTTTTGAACAGCTCAATGTCCTCGTAATACTCCCGCTTCATATCCATAGAGACACCCCACTCCTCACACTCTCCCCCAAAGGGCAATGGTATATCAACAAGAACGGCGGACAGCCGCGTAAATAATCACACGCTCAATTGTAAACTGAAAGATCAAAGACGCCCCCCCAGGGCGCGGCTACCATAAGAGAAACCCGATCCGGTGTCAAGTAAAAAAATAGCTTCTCGCAAAATAATTTTTGTGAAGACTCGTTCAAGAGCCGTTCTCCGGTATGCTTACAGATACGTCCTGGCACCAAGATATCGGTTTTTATAGTAGATATTTGAGAGTGAACTGGTCCGGACCGTTTTACCCGTTCGCGGCGCATGGATAAACTGGCCCTCACCGGCATAGATCCCCACATGGGAAATTCTTCCCCTGCCACGGGTGTCAAAGAAGACCAGATCCCCCTTGGCCGGCGCTCCCCGGCTGACAGACGTGCCGGCCCCATACTGCTGACCGGATGTGCGGGGAAGATTCAGACCGTTGAGCCGGTAGATGGCCATCGCAAGGCCGCTGCAGTCAAATCCCCTCTCGGCCGAAGCGCCACCCCACCGGTAGGGGACACCGATAAAGCTTCTGGCCGTTCGGACGATCTCATCTCTAAACAGGAGATCATCATAGCGCGGTCTCTTTGTGATAGCATACTCTTCCGGACGGACAATATAATACGCGCCTATCACCCCCATTGCCTTCAGGAGTTCCGCTTCCCTGGCGGCAAGCTCTCTGGTCGGAAAGTTGCCGAAGCGAACCTTGTACAACCCTTGTTTGTAAAGGAAATAATAGGCATCCAGATTATCGCTGTTCAGACG